>DASQLJ010000361.1:0-4280 GCA_035630095.1 Longimicrobium sp. | reverse complement strand
CGGCTTCCACCCCGGTGAGACGTGGACACCCCGGCTCGGCCGGGACTTCGTGGGTGAGCAAAGCTGGACGGAGCCGGCCGTCCTCGACTTCGAGGTCAAGCGGTACCTCGGGTGGCCCGGCCAGGCGCCGTCGTACAAGGTCGGCGAGCGGATCTGGCTGGAGGCTCGCGACGAGGCCCGGGCCCGGGCCGGCGCGGCCTTCGACATCAAGGCCTTCCACCGCGCGGTGCTGGAGAGCGGCGCGCTCCCCCTCGACGTGCTCGACGCCAAGATCAACCGCTGGATCGCCCGCCAGCGCGGCTGAGTCGACGAACCCAGCACCGTGTGACCCACGCTCTTACGGATCTGGTCTCACGCAGAGCAGCAGAGAAGCAGAGCAGCAGAGGAGACGGGCTGTTCTCTGCTCCTCCGCTCCTCTGCGTGAGCTTCTTTTCAGGGTTTCATGAAGATGAAAAACGCAGCGCCGCCAGGGATGGCGGCGCTCCGTTTTCGTGCGATGGCGATGCTTCGATCCGCCGCGCTACACCGCGCCCAGCCCGGTGCTCGCGCGCACGTTGAGCTCGCTGTAGAGCTCGGGGTCCTGCTGCTTCCCGGTCACCAGGCTCCCCACGATCGCGGCGAGGAAGCCGAGGGGGACCGAGACCAGCGCCGGGTTGTCGAGCGGGAAGAGCGGGTTCGCCTGGATCAGGTGGCGCGTGGCGGCGGTGGGCGCGTCGATTCCCATCACCGCGGGGCTCAGCACGATCAGGATCACCGAGGCCAGCAGCCCCACCACCATCCCCGCCACCATCCCCTGCGTGGTGAACCGTCGCCAGTACAGCGTGAGCAGGATCGCCGGCACGTTCGCGCTCGCCGCCACCGCGAAGGCGAGGCCAACGAGGAACGCCACGTTCAGCGTGCGCAGCGAGATCGCCAGGATGATGGAGAGGATTCCGATCCCCGTGGCCGCGATCCGCGCCACGCGCACCTGCTCGCGCTCGTCGTGCTTCTGCCCGCGCTTCACCACGCTGAACCAGATGTCGTGCGCGAACGCCGACGAGCTGGCGATGGTCAGCCCCGCGACGACCGCCAGGATCGTGGCGAACGCGATCGCCGCGACGAAGGAGAGGAACACCTCGCCGCCCAGCTTCTCGGCCAGGAGCGGCGCGGCCAGGTTCTGGTTGGGCACCAGCACCCCGTCCTTCATCACCCCGATGTTCTGCTTCCCCACCAGCGTGGCCGCGCCGAAGCCCAGGAAGGTGGTCATGATGTAGAACGAGCCGATCAGGATCATCGCCCACACCACCGACGTCCTCGCGGCCTTGCTGTCCTTGACCGTGTAGAAGCGCACCAGGATGTGCGGCAGCCCCGCCGTGCCGAAGATCAGCGCCACCCCCAGCGACATCAGCGACAGCGCGCCCCACTGGCCGTGGTAGTACAGCCCCGGCTGCGTGAAGTCGCGCGTGATCGGCGCGGCGCCGCCCGGGCAGGCGCCGTCCTTGAGCGTGCCCACCTCGCAGTACTTCCCCGTGACCTTCGCCACCGCGCCGAAGAACTCGGTGAGCGAGAAGCCGAACTTCGCCATCACCAGGATCGACAGCAGGATGGTGCCGCTCATCAGCAGCACCGCCTTCACGATCTGCACCCACGTGGTCGCCAGCATCCCGCCGAAGATCACGTACACCAGCATCAGCAGCCCCACCATGATGATGGCGGTGGTGAAGCCGATCTGCGGGATCAGCAGCGACACGATGGAGCCCGCGCCCACCATCTGCGCGATCATGTAGAAGAGGCTCACCGTGAGCGTGGAGATCGCCGCCACGGTGCGCACGGTGGGCTGCCGGAAGCGCATGGCCAGCACGTCGGCCATGGTGTAGCGCCCGGTGTTGCGCAGCGGCTCGGCCACCAGCAGCAGCACCGTCAGGTACGCGACGAGCCAGCCCACCGAGTACATGAACCCGTCGTAGCCGTAGAACGCGATCAGCCCCGCGATCCCCAGGAACGACGCGGCCGACATGTAGTCGCCCGCCACCGCCCAGCCGTTCTGGAAGCCGGTGATGCTGCGCCCGGCGCTGTAGAACTCCGACGTCGTCTTCGTCCTCCGCGCCGCCCAGCCGGTGATCCCCAGCGTGACGATGATGAAGGCGATGAACATCAGCAGGGCGACGTTCACGTGGCCCTCCCCGCGTGCCGCTGCACCACCGTGTGCTCCAGCGCGTCGAAGCGTCGCGCGCGGCGCACGTACAGCCACATCACCACCCACGCCATGAAGAACTGCGAGAGCGCGAACAGGTAGGCCAGGTTGATCTCGCCGATCACGTCGCGCTCCATCACCCCGGGGAAGTAGCCCACCAGGATCGGCAGCGCGAAGTAGTAGACGATGAAGAACACCGTGGCCGGCACGATGAAGCGCCGCTTGGCGGCCACCAGCTCGCGGAACTGCGGCTCCTCCTCCACCACGCTCCAGGCGACCTGCGCGGGCGGCGGGGCGGGGGGGTGCGCGTTGGGCGGCGGCGTGGGCTCGGGCATGGCGTGCTCCGGTCTGGCGGTGGGCGCTGGAGCGTACGGAACGGGGGGATGGACGCATAGCGTATCCCCGCCGGCCGGTGTGAAGCAAGCCGTGTGACAAACGGCGTGGACGTGGGGCCGTCCGCGCCGGCAATGGAAGAGCCGGATGCGGGCGTGTCCCTCCGCTGCGCTCCGGGCCGGGCTTCGCGCGCCGTAGGCAACGATACCGCTGTTGCCAACGGCGCCGAGCCGCCGGCGCGCCAGGGTCTCGCTTCGAATCCGAACGATCGGTGCGGGCGCGCCGGCGTCTCGGCCCTGCGGGCGCGAATCCCTCACGCAACCGCTCGTTCGCGGAACGGAGTTCGTGTCAGCCCCGGGCTCTCGGGGACGCCGACCGGCGTAACGCGAGGCAGCCCGGCCGGGAGTCGCTCCCGCCGGGCTGCTTCATCGTGCCTCCGTATTCCGTACCGGTCGCGATCCGCCTACTTCACGATCGCGTCCACCGAGCCGGAGGTGACGGGGTGGTAGCCGGGGCGCGCCTGCGCGTAGATGCGCCGCGCGTGCGCCTGGCCCCACGCGCCCTGCTCCATGAGCGCGCCGAAGAGCGGGCGCACGAACTTGCGCCGGCCCTGGCTGGTGAGGAACTGCTCCAGCGCCGGGAGCGCCGGCTCGTACCGGTTGCGCACGGCGATCATCAGCCAGGCGAACAGGATCTCGCTGTTCCGCCGCGACAGGTCGAAGGTGCGCTCCAGGTCGCCGAGCTGCGCGGCCGTCATGGTCTGCGGCAGCGCGCCCAGGAAGTGCTGCCACTCCTGCGTGGTCCACCCCGTCGTCACCAGCTGCGCCGCCAGCGTCCCCGTGCCGAAGCGCCGCGCCTGCGCCTCCACCCGCGCGAACGCGTCGGACCGGCGCACGACGACGTTCTGCGGGATCCCGGTGCCGTAGACCCAGTTGTCCAGCCCCAGCCGCGCCTCGAGCGCCGCGTCGCCGCGGATCAGGTTGGCGCGCAGGTCCTGCAGGAACGCCGCGGTGGTCATCGGCCGGAAGGCGTGGCGGTCGAAGTAGGAGCGGAGGTACGCGTCCCACCGCTGCCGCCCCACCGCCTCCTCCAGCGTGCGCAGGAAGGTGGCGCCCTTCTCGTAGGCGATCTCGGTCATCCCGGCGTCGGGGTCGCGGCCGGCGAGGTCGATGGCGAGCCGCGTGTCGGGATGGTTGGCGCCGCCAACGGATTGCACCTCGCCCTGCAGCTCCTGCCAGCCGAGGTTGGCCAGCATGGCGGCGCGCTCGGGGCCGTACAGCGCCTCCATGATGCGGTTCTCGAAGTACGAGGTGAACCCCTCGTTCAGCCAGAAGTCGCTCCAGGTGGCGTTGGTCACTAGGTTGCCCGACCACGAGTGCGCCAGCTCGTGCGCGATCAGCGACACCAGCGAGCGGTCGCCCGCCAGGATCGTGGGCGTGGCGAAGGTGAGCCGCGGGTTCTCCATCCCCCCGAAGGGAAAGGAGGGCGGCAGCACCAGCACGTCGTAGCGCCCCCAGCGGTAGGGCCCGTACAGCGCCTCGGCCGCGTCCACGAACTTCTCCAGCTCGGCCAGCTCGTAGGCGGCGCGGTCCAGCACCGACGGCTCCGTCCACACGCCGGTGCGCGGCCCCGTGGCGCGAAAGGCCAGGTCACCCACGGCCAGCGCGATCAGGTACGGCGGCACGGGCGTGTCCAGCCGGAACCGGAAGGCGCGTCCGCCCTGTACCGCCTCGCCCCGCGGCGTCAGCATGTCGGCGCTCATCACCGCCGTCAG
>DASQLJ010000360.1:0-3031 GCA_035630095.1 Longimicrobium sp. | reverse complement strand
CGACCGCCTGGGCCTCGCTCTCCCCCTGCGTCTGGTAGTCGTTCAGGACGTTGGTGTTGTAGTACGCGCACCCGCCCGTCGCCACGAACGTCAGCAGCGCGGCGCCGGCCACCCACCCCGGCGCGCCCGCCAGCCGCCGTCTCGCGAGCGCGAGCCTCGGCCTGAGCCGGACTTCGGTTCCGCGCCTCCACAGCAGGTGCGCGGCGACCAGCAGCAGCGCGGCGAACGCGCCCCAGTACAGGCGGAACGTCCATGCCGCCACCCAGAACCCGCCGCCCCCGTTCATGTCGCTGAGCGGCGTGTACGGCGTCCCCCCGTAAAGGAGGAGGTTGTGCTGGACGGTGGTGTTCAGCTGCTGCCACACCAGGAAGAGCACCATCACCCCCCAGCCCACCGCCTTGTGGGGGCTGAGCGCCTGGACGAAGACCGCCAGCGCGGCCAGGAGCAGCATGTCCCAGGTGGTCGGCAGCACGTACCAGAGCAGGTACTTGCCGGGCTCCAGGTCGGAGTAGCCGAGGGAGAGCTGGAGGATGACCGACGCGGCGACGGCCGTCAGCAGCATGGCCGTGAGCACCACCGCCATCGCCAGCGTCTTCGACACCACGGATGTCCAGCTCGGCATCGGCGACGCGTCGACCAGCTCGTGGATCCTCCGGCTGCGCTCGCGCCAGACGAGCTCGCCGGCGTAGTAGATGGCGACGATCAGCGGGATCATCCCCAGGCCGTCCGCGACCTCCGGGATCATCGACAGCGTGGTCGGGTAGGTCGGCCTGCCGTCCGGGTCGCGCTGGGTGAGCAGGGTGATGAGGGTCGTCAACAGCCCCCACGCCACCAGCACCACGAAGGCCGGGCTCAGCACCACCTGCCGGACCTCGAACCGCGTGCGCATCCACAGCATCGCGCGCAGCGCCGCGCCGCCGTGCCGCGGCGAGGGAAGCGGTGAGGGCTGCACGGCGCGCGGTGCCTTCGCGGATCCCCGCCGCGCGAGCGTCTGCTTCTTCCGCTCGCGGCTCGACATCCCCCGCTCGGCGAAGCGGTACGCGGCGCAGGCGAGCGCCAGGCAGAGGACGGCGACGCCGATCCAGAGCAGGCGGTTGTAGAGCAGCGCCCCGGCGAAGTCGGGGAGCGTCACGTTCCGTTCGGCCACCGTCCAGTAGCGCGTGGCGTCGCCGAGCGCGCGGGCGCCGAACGGGTCGGCGAGCGCGACCGCCGTCTGCAGCTGCGGCCGGTCGCCGAACGCCTGCCCCAGCACGAAGAAGCCCGAGGCGAAGCCCACGACGCCCAGGTACGTGGCCATCATCGAGCGGGTGACCGTCGCCAGCGCGAAGAGGACGGCGGAGCTGACGAAGAGGTTCGGCAGCGCCAGCACGAAGTAGCCGTAGACGTGGTCGGCGAGCCGGTTGGGCCCCAGCGCCGCGGCGTTGGCCCACGGCATCAGCGTTCCCAGCCAGGTGCCCAGCGGCACGCACAGCATGCAGAGCGCGGCCACCGCGAACGCGCCCAGGAAGCGGCCGACCAGGTACTCGACCCGGGTGATCCGGGTCGACCGGACGATCGGGCCGAAGCCGGTCTCGTCGTCGCGGACCACGGCGTTGGCGACGAACGAGGTGGTCACGAACATGAAGACGATCGAGACCACCAGGTAGTTTTGCAGCGTGGCGTACGCCGCGTTGTCGAGGAGGCCGCCCTCGGCGCCGAGCGCGAAGCCGTCCACGCTCATCGAGACGAAGAACAGCGCGAAGGTCAGCGCGGCCGTCACCCACGGCAGCGGGTTGCGCAGCAGGTAGCGGAATTCGAAGCGGGCGATGTCGGTCAGCATCGTCATCGCCTCAGGCCGCCCGGCGCGACTGCGCCAGCGTCGAGAAGTAGACCTCCTGGAGGCCCGCGTCGGCCGCGGCGAAGCCGTTGCCGGGGTCGCGGTCGGAGAGGACGTGCACCACCGTCCGCCCCGCGAACAACCGGGTGGAGAGGATCTCGTAGCGCTCCCCGTGGTCGGCGAGCTCGCCGCGGTCGATCACCTTCATCCAGATCCTTCCCCGGGTCGAGTGGATCAGCTCCAGCGGCGCCCCCTCGAGCTGGACGCGCCCGTCCGCCAGCACCGCCATGCGCGGGCAGAGGTCCGCCACGTCCTCCACGATGTGGGTCGAGAGGATCACCACCACGCTCTCGCCGATCTCGGCCAGGAGGTTCAGGAAGCGGTTCCGCTCCTCCGGGTCCAGGCCGGCGGTCGGCTCGTCCACGATGATCAGCCCCGGGTTGCCGATCAGCGCCTGGGCGATGCCGAAGCGCTGGCGCATCCCGCCCGAGAAGCCGGCCAGCGTCTTCCTGCGCACGCTCCAGAGGTTCGTCTGCTCGAGGAGGGTCTCGACCGTGGCCCTGCGATCGGCCGCGGAGGTGACGCCCTTCAGCACCGCCATGTGGTCGAGCATGTCGTACGCGGAGACGCGCGGGTACACGCCGAAGTCCTGGGGGAGGTAGCCGAGGGTGCGCCGCAGCTTCTCCGGCTCGGCGATCACGTCCACCTCGCCGAAGCGGATCGCCCCCTCCGTCGGCGTCTGCAGCGTGGCGATCGTGCGCATCAGGGTCGACTTGCCGGCGCCGTTCGGGCCCAGGAGGCCGAACATGCCGCGCGGGATCGACAGGGTCACACCGTCCAGGGCGCGCGTTCCGTTGGCGTAGACGTGGCTGACGTCGTGAAGGTTCAGCATCGGTTCTCGAAGGAGGGCGTTGATGATACGAAGGGCTGCGTCACGAGGACGGGGTGCCGGATGCCGTTCGCGAGCGAGCAAACCGGACGGCGGATCGAGCCGATGGCGGATCACCTGCGTCCGTACGGGACGGGAGGCATGACCGGTTCGCCGACGCAACGTAAACGGGGTTGCGGGGGCGCGGCAGGCGCCATTCGCCGAACGGCAGATCGGGGCGGTCGAACGGGGCTTTCGGAGGTCGCCCGCACGCCCCGGGGGCTGGTATCATCATGGGCAGCCGTTCATCCTCCTCCATCTGCCCGCGAGACGTTCCATGCACCTGG
>DASQLJ010000359.1:0-9362 GCA_035630095.1 Longimicrobium sp. | reverse complement strand
CGCGGGCCGCCAGCGCGGCCCGCGCGGGCTCGAACGCCCACCAGGGCGCCTCCGGCTCCCGCAGCGCCACCAGGATGCGGCTCTCCTGCTCCGGCGGGAGCAGCGGCTCGAAGCCCAGGCCGCGCACGCCCTCCACCAGCGCCGCGTAGCAGCGGTCGTAGCGGCGGCGGCGCCCCTCCACCGTCTCCGCCTCCAGCTCCAGCAGCGCCTGGCGCAGCGCGGAGACGACCTGCGGCGGCGAGGTGAAGCGCGTCTGCCCGTTCCGCTCGAGGCTCTCCTGCTGCGCGCGCAGGTCCAGCGAGTAGCTGCGCGCGGGGACGGCGCGCAGCCCCTCCAGCGCCGTCCGCGAGGCGATGACGAAGGAGAGCCCCGCCATCCCCTGGATGCACTTGTTGGCGCTGGAGACCAGGTAGTCGATCCCGGCCGCGTCCGCGTCGATGGGGATGCCGCCCAGGCTGGACATGGCGTCCACGATCACCCCCACGCCGCGCCGCCGCGCGAGTGCGGCCAGCGCTTCCAGCGGGTTCAGCATTCCCGTGGAGGTCTCGTGGTGGACGAACGCCAGGTACCCGCCGGCCGCGGGCGATGCGTGGAGCGCCCGCTCCACCTCGTCCAGGTCCACCGGCCGCCCCCAGCCGGGCGCCACCACGCGGTGCGGGATCGCCAGCGCGCGGGCGATGGCGGCCAGCCGCGCGCCGTAGTCGCCGTTGTCGATGATCAGCAGGTCGCCGTCCGGAGGCACCACGGAGCCCAGCGCGGCCTCCACCGCCGTGGTCCCGCTCCCCGCGAAGGGGACGGCCACGCGCGCGGCGGGGTCGCCCGCGAGGGCGGCAAGGCGGCTGCGCACCTCCGCCAGCAGCGCGGTGAACTCCGGGTCGCGCGGGCAGACGTCGGAGATCAGCAGCGCCCGCTTGACCGTATCGGAGGTGGTGGCGGGGCCGGGGTTGAGGAGGATCCGGCGCGGCGGGAGCGTCATCGTCCCTCCCGGGCGGCCAGGGCGCCGGCCAGCAGGCCGGTTGCCCGGCGCAGGTGCGACGCGCCGTCGATCTCCGCCCACAGCAGGTCGGCGATGCGGTGTACGGCCACGCGGCGATGGGCCGCGGCGGCGGAAAGCGCGTCCGTGTCGTACGCCACCGGCCCGCCCGCCGCGCCGATCTCCGCCGCCGCGGCCAGCAGCGGCGCGCGCATTCCCGCGGAGATGCGGCTGATCCCCACGAACTCGCCCGCGATGGCCGGGGAGGCTGCGGCGGCGGGGTCCTTGGAGAGGCGGCGCAGCCGTCCCTCCCCGTCCGCCTCCGCCCACACCTCGTCCCCCGCGTGCGTGGGCCCGGAGACGAGCACGGCGTCCTCGTCGGGCTCGCGCAGCAGCGGCTCCAGGGCGCGCGCCTCGTACACCAGGTCGCTCTCCAGCAGCAGGAACGGCGGGTCCACGCGCTCCAGCACCCGGGCCAGGCTGGCCATGCTGCCGCCGGTGGCGAACTCCGGCACCTCCACCAGCTCCACCCCGGGCTCGTCCCTCAGCGCGCGGCGGTACTCGTCGGCCCGGTACCCCACCGCGAG
The DNA here is from genome assembly GCA_035630095.1 of Longimicrobium sp. GTDB lineage: Bacteria > Gemmatimonadota > Gemmatimonadetes > Longimicrobiales > Longimicrobiaceae > Longimicrobium. Next base: position 7,802 of record DASQLJ010000359.1, on the reverse strand, counting down.
CGCGAACCGGCCGATGCCCGCGCCGCGCAGCAGCCGGAGCGAGCGCTGGACCAGCGTCTCCCCGCCGAAGGGGAGCAGCCCCTTGGGACGGTCCCAGAGCGGCCGCAGGCGCTCGCCGCTGCCGGCCCCCAGGATCACCGCGCGGGTCACGCGGCCTCCCCCGCCAGGGCGCGCCGGAAGCGCGCGGCGATCTGCGGCGGCGAAAGGGGAGGCCGCGGCGCCGCGGCCTCTTCGGTGCCGATGCGCAGGTGCAGCAGGGCGGGTCCCTCCTCCGGGCGCAGGGCCCAGCGGAGCGCCTGCTCCACCCCGTCGGCCCCGTCGCAGCGCGCCGCGCGGCGATAGCCGCAGGCCAGCGCCGCCGCGGCGAAGTCGACGGTGGAGGCGGAGGAGGGCTGGCCCCCCGTGGAGAGGTAGCCGCCGTTGTCCAGCACCAGGTGCGCCAGGTTGGCCGGCGACTGGTGGCCGACCGTGGCCAGCGCCCCCATCCGCATCATCAGCGCGCCGTCGCCGTCCAGGACCACGACCGTGCGGCCGGGCCGGCGGCGCGCCACGCCCAGGGCGACCGCCGTCGCGCATCCCATGGAGCCCTGCATGTAGAAGAAGCGGTCGCGGTCGTACCGCCCCAGCGCGCGGGAGGCATAGCCCGTGGTGGAGACGACCACGGGCGCATCCTTCCCCTCCCCTTCCGTCAGCCGGGCGAGCGCCTGCACCACCGGGTCGCGCTGCGCCGGCGCCCCGCCCCCGAAGCGCTCCACGGCCGCCGTCCGCCGCTCCGGCGGCGGTCCGGGCTCCGCGGGGGTGCGGCGGCACTCGCCCAGGCGGCCGCGGGGAACGACCAGCGCCACGGGAAGGCCGCTCTCCTCCGCCTCGGCGTGCGCGCGGCGGAAGGCGTCCGCCACGTCCACCTCGGGGCCCAGCGCCCGCGCGCCGATCCCCAGCGCGTCCAGGATGGGGAGCGTGGCGCGGCCCATGGGCAGGTGGTGCTCCTCGTCCTGGCGCCCGGGCTGGCCGCGCCAGGAAACCAGGAGCACGGCGGGGAGCCGGTAGGGGACGAGGAGCGAGGCCAGCGGGTTCACGGCGTTGCCCAGGCCGGAGTTCTGGAGCACCACCAGGGCCCGGCCGCCGGCCAGGCGCACGCCCGCCGCGTAGGCGGCCGCCTCGCCCTCGTCCACGGCGGGAAGGTAGCGGACGTCCGGGTGGCGCTCCGCCGCCTGCAGCACGCCGTCCAGGATGGAGCAGGGGACGCCCGCCACGTCACGGTATCCCAGGCCCACCGCGGCGTCCACGAGGCGGGCCCCGTCGTCCGTCCCCGTCTCGCTAGTCGGCATGGAGGTCCTGTACCAGCGAGGCGCGCCCCAGGTCGGCCAGCCGGTCGATGTCGATCCAGTCGCCGTGGACGTACAGCACCTGGACCGGGGCGCGCGCCGCCAGCCAGTTGAGCAGCGTCTCCATCCCCGCCGTGCGCCCCGCGGGGGAGGCCATGATCTCGTCCAGCCCCTCGCGCAGGAGCGCCGCTCCGGCGCCGGAGGCGTACAGCAGGCCGATCCACTCGCCGTCGGCCTGGTCGTCCGGCAGGTCCGCGCGCACCTCCATCAGCCGGAACTCCGCCTCTTCGTAGAAGCGGGGCGCCGGCGCGGAGACCCGCACGCGGTCGGCGGGGCGGGCGGAGCCCTCGAACGAGCGGCTCCCGTCCACCACCACGGCCAGCTCCGCCGTGCAGGCCAGCAGCTCGTGCAGGATGTAGCGCTTGAAGAGGATGTCGCCGTAGGAGACCAGCGTGTCGCCGGTGAGCAGGTCGCGCGCGGCGGCCAGCGAGGCCAGCTCACCGGTGGACTCCCACGCGTCGTTGTCGCGCAGCGTGACCCCCTCCGGTGCCACGCGTTCGCGTCCATAGCCGCGCACCAGCACCAGGTCGCGCACCCCTTCGCCGCGCAGCTGGGCCAGCAGCTTGTCCAGCAGCGGCCGCCCGCCCACGGGGACCATGCACTTGGGCAGCTCCCGCGTGAGCTCGCCCAGCTCGCTTCCCTGCGACGCGGCCAGAATGACGCAGCGCAGGCCGGGGCCCGCCAGGTAGCGGTCCTCGGCCCGTGCCTTGGCGTCCTCGCGCTGGAGCGCGAAGACGTCGCGCAGGGGGGCGATCTCGTCTTCCACGTCGCGCGCCGTGTTGCTTTCCCGCAGCACGGCCGCGGTGCGCCGCATGGCCTGCAGCGCGGCCCGCAGCATCTGGTTGGCCCAGATGACCACGGACACGCCCGCCGCGGCGAAGCTCTCCGGCCCCGTGCCGTAGTAGCTGGTGGGGACGGCGACCACGGGGACGGGGTGTGCCCAACGGGCCATGAACTCCGCCACCTCGGCGAAGGTGGAGGCGCGGGAGTGGACCAGCACGGCGTCGGCCCCCGCCTCGGCGTAGCGCGTGGCGCGGCGCAGCGCCTCGTCCATTCCCAGCCCGGTGATGAGCGCCTCGGTCCGGGCCACGATGACGAACTCGTCGTGGGCCTGCGCGTCCTTGCCCGCGCGCAGCTTGCCGCAAAACTCCTCGACCGGCACCAGCGGCTGGGTCTCGGGGCGCAGGAAGGAATTGACCTTGGGAAAGACCTTGTCCTCGATGCACACCCCCGCCACGGCGCGCGCGCACAGCTTGCGGACCAGCAGCTGGAAGTGGTTGAACCCGCCGTACCCGGTGTCACCGTCGAACAGGATGGGGATGGACGTGCACTCCGTCATGGTCTCCAGCGCGTCCAGCACCTGCGTCATGGACAGCTCGTTGTTGTCGCGCACCCCGTGCGAGCACGACAGGGTGAGCGAGCTGGCCCAGATGCCGGCGAACCCCGCCTCCTCCACCAGCACGGCGGACATGGCGTTGTGGGCCTCCAGCAGGTACTCGGGACGGGGAGAAGCGAGCAGGCGGCGCAGCGCGGAAGACGCGGCGGGGGAGCGGGGTTCAGGACGGCTGTATTGAATCGCTGGCCGGGCGCCCATGCTGTTATCATCCGCTTAAAAGTGGCGGGACAGGATAAACCGCTTCCATGAACCGGCCCGCGGGCCGAAAACAGACAATGCAACGGCCGGACATCATCTTGGTGACCGTGGACGGTCTGCGCGCCGACGCGCTGGCGTCCTACGGGGGGCACGGAGGGGGCTGGAGATGGATGCCTTCGCGGCCGTGATCGTGATCACGTCCGACACGGAGAGGCGCTGGGGGAGCGGCCGTCGCTGCTGCGCGACGCGGAATGGTTCACCTCCGACGGACGCCAGTACGACCACGGCTATCCGCAGCAGATCAAAGAGAACCTGATCCGCACTCCGCTCCTTGTCAAGCTTTCCGGCCAGCGCCGGGGGCGTCCGTCTCCGCGCTGGAACTGTTCGCGTCGCTGCTGGAGCTCTCGGGCGGAGACGATCGGTTAGCGGCGCATACCGAGCGAGCACCCACCTGGATGGACGCGCGCTGTACGGAGATGATAAACCCGGCTAGCGGAGTGCCAGCAACTCCGCGCACTCCGGAGGGCGTGCTCCGGCAGGGCGCCAGGCTCGTCCATCAGCCGCTTGATTCAGGAGGGTTGCTGACGCCCAGCTACCGACGTATTGCTTGATTCATCTCTTTCTTTGGCCCCCTACTATGGAGAACGACGATGGCGCTTCACCGTTCAACACGGGTTCATGTGATCAACCGGACCGGTGGGAACGCCACCATCCACTTCTTCCACACACACCCTACCCACGGCACCCAGCGCGGCACCTGGAGGGGCGGGCCAGAGGAGATGGTGGGTCCGCTGACGGTCCACTTTCCCTCCGGCGAAGGCGTTGAGGCGGGCGGCGACCGCTGGTCCGTGCTCGTCCACGTCCACGACGGCCCCGAACCGGGCTTCTACGTCAGCTCTGGGAGCGACGACGATGAGTTCTGGCACCCGAGCCACCTCCAGGCCGCCGACGCCGATGAAGCGCTCACCTTCTCCGTGCGGACGGGCGGTTTCAGCATGGCGCTCGACTCGGGCGAGCGGGAGTTCGCGATGCGGCGGGTCACGCCGCACCAGAGGATCTCGCACGTGTTCGTGGTGATGCTGGAGAACCACTCGTTCGACCACCTCTTCGCGATGTCGGGCATCCCCGGGATCGTGGCGGCCACCACGGCCGATTCGAACACGTTCAACGGTAACACGTATCCGGTTCAGAGCACCGCGCCGCTCAGCATGCCGACCGACCCCGCGCACGACTTCCCGGACGTGGTGGAGCAGCTCGCGGGAGACGGCGCAACGTACCCCCGGGGCGGCCCCTATCCGCCCATCGACAACTCCGGCTTCGTGGCGAACTACGCCGGGTCGAAGGGCAAGCCGAAGCCGCACGAATTCGGCGACGTGATGGCGTGCTTCGCCACGCCCACGCAGCTGCCGGCACTCTACCAGATGGCCACGGAGTTCGCGGTGTGCGACCACTGGTTCTCGTCGCTCCCGGGGCCGACCTGGCCCAATCGCTTCTTCGTGCACGGCGCCTCGTCGGCGGGGTTCGACGACAGCCCCTCGCTCACGCAGATGGCGGGGTGGGAGATCCGCGGGTTCCGCTACCCCAACGGATCGATCTACGACGCGCTGCGGCGCGCCGGGATCCGCTATCGCTTCTACAACGACACGACCGGCCTCCCCCTGGAGCAGAGCCTGTACAGCGACCACCGGTGGAAGGGGCTGCCGATCGGGGCGGTGCCGCAGGTCTCGTCGCTCCGCGGGGTATCGCTGCTCAGGGATTTCCACTCGCTGAAGCATTTCGCGCGGGACCTGCAGGGACCTTACCCGTACTCGTACACCTTCATCGAGCCTCACTACGGGAACCTGCTGAACGACAGCTACGCGGGCGGCTCGTCCCAGCACCCCAGGGACGACGTCTACGGCGGCGAGCATCTCCTGGCCGCGGTGTACTCGGCCATCCGCAACTCGCCGTACTGGGAGAGCAGCCTGCTGATCGTCACCTACGACGAGCATGGCGGGCTGTACGACTGCGTTGCGCCCGGCGCCGCGCCCGCCCCCGCCGACGGCGCGAGCAACCGCTACAACCGGCACGGCTTCGACTTCACCCGGTACGGCGTGCGTGTTCCGGGCGTAGTCGTTTCGCCGCTCATCCCCGCAGGCAAGGTGGGCCATGCCGTGTACGACCACGCGTCGGTGCTGAAGACGGTGGAGGAGCTGTTCGGCCTGGACCCGCTGACGCAGCGGGACGCGCGGGCCGCCAGCCTGGTGCCGCTGCTGGAGCTCGAGACTGCGAGGACCGACTGCCCCCTCTCGCTGGACGTGCCCATCTCCACGCCGCGGGCGCAGGCGGAGGGCATGACGGCCGCGGAGCAGGCGCTGAACGACGCCCTCCCTCTACCCGAAGAGGGGAACCTGGCCGGCGCCCTCCTCAACCTGAAGAAGGCGGAGATCGAGATGACCGGCGGCGAAGTGGTCGAAGCGGAGTCGCTGGATGCGTGGCTCCAGACCATCCAGACGCGGGGCCAGGCCCGCGCGTACTCCGAGTCGGTGATGGCGCGGGTGGGGCTGATCCGGGAGCGGCGCGAGGCCGAGGAGCGCGGCCAGTTCTGACCCGTCCGTACCTGCGGCAAGGGGGAGTCCGTCACTCGAACGGGTGATTCTGCTCGGCATCGTCAATCACCTGTTCGGGCGACGCGGGTCAGGCACGGACTGGAGCTGCCCCACTTTCGTGGACACCTGGCTTGTCGAATTCCGCCGGCGTCTGGTACTTCAGGCTGGAGTGCCTGCGCTGGCGGTTGTACCACACCTCGATGAACTCGAAGATCGCAGCTCTTGCCTCGTTGCGGGTGTGCCAGTCCGCATCCTGGATCAGCTCGATCTCGACCGTGGCGAAGAAGCTCTCCGCCACGGCGTTGTCCCAGCAGTTGCCCTTGCGGCTCATGCTGGCGACCGCCTGCTGCCCCTCCGGCAGCGCGCGGTAATCGTTCGAGGCGTACTGCACGCCGTGTCCTCCGCTACTCTGCCTCTCTGTTGCTCCGTGTTGAATTGTTTTTCCTCCTATCGGCATCAGGGGCGCTTGCGGATGTGCTCCTCGACGTCGCCGAAGTGGGAGACGGCGTCCTGGCGCGTCTCTATGCGGTCCACCGCGGCGCGGAGCAGGTCGCCCAGCGCGTGCAGCGACGGGTGGCGGGCGGATTGATACGCGGCGTGGGCGTGGCCCGCGCGCACCAGCGACGACTGGAAGTGGCCCATCTCCTGGTCCGCCGTCCCCGCGTCGAACGCGGGGACGGGGCGCGGATGCAGGACGGGCGCGTCCGTCCGCGGCTCCGTGCGCGTCAGCACGCCGGCCAGCGAGCTGGCCTGTGCCTCGCGCTGCAGCAGGGTGGCCGGCTCGCAGCCGGGGCCGCGCACGCCAAAGCAATCGAACACGCTGCGGATGACGGAGGTGTGGTCCAGCGTCGTGTTGAACACCGTCCCCTCCTCGATCCACGGCGACACCAGGATCGACGGCACGCGCACGCCCAGGCGCTGAAAGTCGAACCCGCTCCCGCCCGGCTGGCTGGGCGGCACCACCACGCCGTCGGGCGAGACGGTCCGCGGCGGCGACGCGTGGTCAAAGCAGCCGCCGTGCTCGTCGAAGGTGATCACCAGCAGCGTGCGGTCCCACGCGGGGCCGTTGCGCAGCGCCTGGTACACCTGGTACAGCAGCACCTCGCCGTTCAGCACGCTGGAGATCCCCATCCCCATCTCCAGGAACTTCGGGTTGGAGTCGGGATGCATGTCGTTCTCGGGGCCGTACTCGCGGCTGTTGAAAAAGTTGGGCTCCAGGAACGTGTACGCGGGAAGCTGCCCCGTGGCCGCGTCCGCGTAGAACTGCCGCATGTCGCCAAAGTGGTCGGTGAACGCGTAGTCCCACAGCTTCTCCTGGCATAGGAGCGTGGCGCACAGAAAGCGCGGCCCGCCGTGGTACACGCGCCACGAGACGCCCGCGTCCTCCAGCACGTTGTACAGGGTGGGCGTGCGGTTGATCAGCACGCCGAAGTCCAGGTGCGTGACCTTGCCCCACGAGTTGTAGACGTGCCCGGACGACGTGCCCGCGTGGATGAACGAGCGGTTGGGAAAGGTCTCGGTGGGCACGGACGCGTACCAGTGGTCGCACACGGCGTACGCCCTGGCCAGCCCCGCCGTCACCGGCACCGCCTCCGGGGGAAAGCAGTGCATGATGTCCCGCGGCCGCGTGTTCAACGGCGGGCCGTGCTTTGCGTTGTACGTCTCGATGGCGTTCGCGTAGTCGATGGCGAAGCCCTTCATGGACGGCTCGTCCGCCGTGTTGGGAACGCCGCCCTCGGCGGGGGCGGGGTGCACGTTGAACTGCTGCGCGTAGACGTGGTTGTAGGCCTCGTTGGGGTCCGGGTACGGCATGGTCATGTCGTGCCCGCGCTCCGCGTATGCCGTGCTTCCGTCCGGCAGCGGGTTGGACCTGGGCGTGCCGGCCAGCCCTTCGAACGCCTGCCCGCGCGGCGGCTCGCGAAAGCGCGGGTCGGCGTTCTGCGGGTCGTACAGCCACCCGATCAGGTTGTCGAACGACCGGTTCTCCAGCATCAGCACCACCACGTGGTCGATCCTCCCCGAAAAGCCCGGTCCGTCTGGCATTGTGTCCCTCTGCGTAAAGATGAAAAAGGCGGGAATGATGAAGGGCCCGGTGCGAAGCTAAGGGCCTGTCACGAAATTAAAGGGCCAGACTACGTCAGTGCGGCGGGGAGAATGGTGTAGTTCCATTCGCCGTGGAACTCGTCACGGCGGATGTTCAGCTCTTCCATCTGCTGCTTGGAAATCCTGATGCCG
>DASQLJ010000358.1:0-12321 GCA_035630095.1 Longimicrobium sp. | reverse complement strand
CGGCCAGCAGCGGGGCCGCCACCAGCACGGCGATCAGCGGGTCGAGCGGCGACGACGACCCCATGCGCCCGGCGAGCGGGACGAAGAACCCCACCAGGAGCACCCCCGCCTCGGCGGTCACCAGCGCCCCCGGCACCAGCGCCGCGATGAACCACCCCGCGCGCCGGCGCGGGAGGACGGCCGCCAGGAGGAGGGCGGCCGCCGCCGGGAGCACCCACCAGAGCGCCAGGTACGCCGCGCCCACCCCCGCCACGGTGAGCCCCAGCAGCGCCGCGCTCCAGAGCGCGAGCGCCCCCGCCCACCCCGCCGGCGCGCCGCCGGGCGCGGCGCCTCCCCGCCGCTCCCCGCGGCGCAGCCAGAGCGCGCGCGAGGCCGCCGCCCCCGCCAGCGCCAGACCGCCGAACGCGGCCACGCCCAGCCAGGGATGGGCGAACCAGCCGTGGGGGCGGCCCAGCAGCGAGCCCACGGCGATGGCGGCCAGCAGCGCGCAGGCGAGCCCGGCCACCCAGGCCAGGAGGGCGGCCGCCAGCCCCCCGGCGGCGCCGCGGAGGGTGAGCGCGCCGCGGCGGCGGGCGACGGCCACGGCCGCGGCCGCCAGCAGGAGCGCGGCGGCCGCCAGGAGGCGCGCCGTGCCCGCGCCGTACACCACCATCCCCCGCCCCAGGAGCGAGTAGAAGACGGCGGGCGGGCCGCCCACGTCGCCCGGGAGCGGCGCCGCGCCGAGCTCGCGGGCCAGCCCCAGCACGGTGCCGCCCACGTGCTGCACGGTGCCCGGGGGGATGCGGCCGGGGCGGTCGAGCGCGGTGTGGTAGGCGTAGCCGTCGCGCACCGTGGCCAGGTCCAGCCCGCGCAGCCGCGCCCGGTCGCGGTAGACGCGGAAGTCGGTGTCGGAGGGGATCACGCCGCCCTGGAAGAGGTCCTGCGCCAGCACCGTCCCGTACGGCCGGGGGACGGCGCGCGCGTAGGCGCGGGCCAGCCAGGCGTTCCCCGGCCCGGCCTGGAAGAGGAGCGCCCGCCCCCCCGGCCCCGCCGACTCCAAGTTGGCGAACGCGCGCGCGTCGCGCGCCCAGGGGTGGCGCAGGACGGCCGCCGAGCCCAGGAGCCCGTCCTCCTCGCCGTCGACGAAGACGAAGACCAGGGTGTTGCGGGGGCGCCCGCCCTCCGCCGCCAGCGCCCGGATCGCCTCCACCGCCGAGGCCACCACCATGGCCGCGTCCCCCGCGCCCACGCTTTCCGGGGGCGAGTCGTAGTGCGTGGAGAAGAGGACCGCCGCGCGCTCGCGCCCCGGGATGCGGGCCAGGACGTTCTGAGACCGGTACCAGTTGGTCACGTCCGGCGCGTAGACGTGCGGGGCGACCACCACCTCTTCCTGCACCGCCACCTCCACCCCCGGGATGGCGCGGAGGAGGCCGGCCAGGTAAGCGACGGCCGAGTCGCCGCCGGCCGTGCCGATGCCGCGGTCGCCGATGCCGCCGGCCAGGTGGCGGAGCACGGGGAGCGCCCGCGCCTCGGCGAAGCGGCCCGCGGGCGCATCGGCCGGCAGCGGGGGCGGGAGGCGTTCGCTCCACGCGACCACGGCGGCGACGGCCGCGAGCGCCGCCAGGAGCGCCACCCCGCTCCCCGGCCGCCGGGCAGGCGGGGGCGCGGCCCCGGGCGCCGGGGCCGGGTGGGCCGCGTGGGCGGGTGGTGCGGAGGGAAGGTGGACGGACATGGCGGTCCTCCCGGCGTGGGCCGGTTCGGTGGTTCGGGCGTGGATCGCGGGAGAGCGGCCCACGCCAGGTGGAACGGAGAGCCGGAGAAGCTCGTCCCCTGTCGGGTGTTATGGGACGACGCGCAAGAAAGTACGTATCTCGACGGATCTAACGGGACGGTGGATCACGCCCGGTCGGGGGCTGTGGGTCATCGCCCGAGTCGACCCGCTGGAACGTCGGTGTCATCCGGACTTCACGAACTCCGTTCCGCGAGCGGATTGCGTGAGGGATTCGCGCCCGGAGGGCCGAGACGCCGGCGCGCCCGCGTCATCGCCGCGGAATCGAGCGAGGACATGGCGCGCCGGCGGCTCGGCGCCGTTGGCAACGGCGGTATCGTTGCCTACGGCGCGCGAAGCCCGGCCCGGAGCGCAGCGGAGGGACACGCCCGCATCCGTAGCTTCCGGCGACCGTCAAGCAACCGGCTTTTCGCGCTCCGTATCATGCGACGGCGGACGGGCGGCGCTCAGTGCAGCGGGATCCAGTAGGCGACCTTGATGGCGAGGAAGTTGTTGCCCCGGGTGTTGAACGACTCGAAGATCGAGCGGGCGCCGATGGGATCGCCGATCGGGTCCTCGTCGGCGCGGTTCTGCTGCCACACCAGGTACAGGGTGCTCCCCGGCCGCCACTCCCAGCGCAGCACGGCGTTCCCGCGGAACTCCCGCACGTTGAACTCGCGGGAGCGGATGGTGAACTGGGAGGCGCCGTCGGTCACGAAGAGCGAGCCGTCGTCGCGCTTCTCGGCGGTGGTGCCGTCCTCGCCGTACAGGCGCAGGTCGCCGCTCCCCGCGGCGCGCATCTCGCCGAAGCGGTCGTAGTGCCCGCTGGCCGCGAACGGCTGCGCGTAGAGCTCGAGCGAGAGGTCGGGCCGGAAGATGTAGCTGAGCCGCACGTCGGCGAAGAGCGAGCGGAAGTCGATGGTGGAGAAGACGTAGCGCCGCCCGAAGGTGGCCTCGGGCCCGCCCGGGAGGGAGCCGATGAACTGCCGCGGGTCGAGGGAGACCAGGAAGTTGGGCTCCACCGAGAAGCGCCAGCGCGGGTCCGGCCGGATCGCCACCCCGCCGCTCAGGCGCATGGTGTGGCCGTCGCGCTCGTCGCGGCCGTAGAAGATGCGCCCCGTGAGCCGCGTGGGCGCCCCCGCCCGGTTCGAGAGCGAGGCGATCGCCGCCCACGCGCGCGAGGTCTCCATCAGCGGGCCGCCGCGCGTGAGCTCGTCGCTCTGCGCGCGCAGGTCCATGTAGCCGCTGAGGCCGGCGGTCCAGAAGTTCTTGAGGGTGAACAGCGCGTCGGTGCGGAGCGAGGTGAAGGTGCGGTCGCCCCCGTGGTTCCAGAAGCTCTCGCCGGTGACCCCGAGCTCGTATTCGCGGAAGGTGGGGCCCGGGCGGCTCTGCACGTGCACCAGGTTCAGCACGCCGGTGGTGAGGTCGGCGCGGCGCATCCGCCCCGCGTCGTTGATCTCGAACCCCGGCGACGAGGTGCTGAACTGCCCCAGCCAGAGCCAGCGTCCCGCGGCCTTCTCCACCGTGAGCCCCGTGCTGTACCCCGTGAGCGAGGTGGCCGCGGAGTCCTCGTCCACGTGGCCGGCGTCGGGGCGCTGGAAGTAGTGGGCGCTGGAGCGCTGGGTGCGCAGGAGGGCCAGCGAGTCGCCCGCCACGCGGCTGAACCCCGCCCACCCCCGCACCTGGTACCTGCCGCGCGCGAAGCGGAGGCGCCAGTCGGTGCCGCCGGCGAGGGCGCTGGTGTGCAGCACGGACGCCTCGGGATCGGCCTCGTCCACGCCGCGGTGCACCCCGGTGAGCACCAGCCCCACGGTGGAGCCCCCCTTGCCCACCTCCTGCTGCACGCGCGCCACGCCGAAGCCGGTGCGCGGCGCCACGCGCACGCGCCCGAACGCCGAGTCGTCGACCAGGAAGGTGCGGGCGAACTCGCGGTCGGTGACCGCCGCCAGCGCGCCGACCGACATCCCCGAGGCCAGCCGCCCCGTCAGCTTCGCCGCGCCCAGGATGGTGGAGGAGGCGGGCACGTCGGCGTAGTCGGCGTCGGGCGCCAGCGCCGGCGGCGCGCCGATGCGCCGCGAGTAGAAGTAGGCCGGCCCCCCGCCCGCCAGCAGCTGCGAGCCCTCGGTGAAGAACGGCCGCCGCTCGGTGAAGAAGGTCTCGTACGCGGTGAGGTTCACCTCGGCCGGGTCGGCGTCCACCTGCCCAAAGTCGGGGTTGATGGTGGCGTCGAGGGTGAGGTTGGGGCCGAAGCCCACCTTCACGTCGGCGCCCATCTGCAGCCCCCCCTCGCGGTGGCGGTCGAAGGGGTCGGCGGCGTCGCGGTCGCCGCGCACGGTGGCGTTGCCGCCCACGTACGGGACCAGCTCCACCCGCCGGGCCGCGTCGATCCGGCTCATCCCCTCCAGCGTGCCGAAGCGGGAGGCCCACCCGGTCTCGTTGCGCGGGATCACCACCCAGTACGCCTCCTCGTTGCGGCCCGGGAGGGAGCGGCGGATGTTCAGCCCCCACACCTGGCTGGGCTGGTCGTTGAAGCGGAGCTGCGAGAAGGGGATGCGCATCTCGGCCGTCCACCCCCCCGAGTCGGCGTGGGTGCGCGCCTGCCACACCGGGTTGAAGGTGGCGTCCAGGTCGCTCTCGGCGTCGCCGGGGTGGTACCAGTCGAGCCGGGTCCCCGCGGCGGTCACCCCCAGCGTGTACGCCGTCCGCCGGTCGTGGTAGGGGTCGAGCGACACCAGCAGGTAGTCGGACTGGGCCCGGTCGTCGCGCCGGCCCACCGGCGCCTGGAGCTTCGTGCCGTTGGCGTACGACATCCGCGCGCCCACGTAGAGCGCGCCGTCGTCGAAGAGGAAGCGCACCTCGGTGGCCTCGCTGGCGGGCGCCCCCTCGCGCGGGCGCCGCTGCCTGAACTCCGTCGCGGGGACGGCCAGGCTCCAGGCGGCCTCGTCTAGCCGCCCGTCGATGACCAGCGACGCGCCGCGCTCGAGGCGCACGGCCGTCAGGCGCGGCGCCGCGGCGCGCACCGTGTCGCGCGCGGGGGGCGTGTCGCGCGCCGCCGCCGTGGTCTGCGCGGGCGCCTCCGCCGCGGCCAGCGCGACGAGGGCGGCGAGGCCCGCCGGCAGCGCGCGCAGCGCGCCCCGGCCCCTGCGATCGGTAGTGCTCATGGGCTTCCTTGTGAATCGTCGGCCGTGTGAATCAGCCTGGGGACCTGCTCGGTTGCCGCGGACTCCACGGCCACCACGCCCTGGAGATCGGATCGTCCAACCCGTTCGGAGCCCGGTGCGGGAACGAAACCGCTGCGGCTCTCCCGCGGTGCTCGGCAGATTCGGCGGGAGCCCCGGGAACGACTCGGGTGGTTTCCGCCGACGCCGCGTGTACCCTCTTTCCTTCCGCAAAGGTGAAGGCGCCCTCCGCCGTTCGCCCGGCCGCGGCTCCAGGCCACGTCCATCGGCTCGCGTCGATGGACGTTCAGCGGCCGCGCGGGCGCCACCTGCCTTTCTCCGGCCAGGATCTGATCCGCCGCCGGCGTAAGCCTATTCCGGGTCTCCACCACCGTCAACCGTTTCGCCCTTCCCCGCGCCCCGCGCCGCCCGGGAGCGCCCGGCGGCGCGGTTTTCGCCTCGCGCGGCGCGTCTCGCCGGGAGCGCCGTCCACGGGACCCTCCCCGGCCGCGGCGGCCAGGAGGGCGGCGACGCCGGCGCCCAGCCGGCGGACGTCGTCGCCGGAAAGGACGCCGGGGTCGTAGCGCCAGCACGCCTCGCCGTCGTCGGCCACCACCAGCGCCAGCCGCGCCTCCGGCTCGGGAGCCTCCGCCAGCCGGGCGACCCGCTCCACCCCGACGGCCAGGCCGCCGCGCGCCGCGGGGGCGGCGCGCAGCCAGGTGTAGCGCGCCGCCACGTCGCGCAGGTACCCGCCGCGCCGCTCGACCCGCGTGATCTCCTCGCGCGTGGCGGCCAGGCGCGCGGCGAAGGGGGCGGCGCGGTCCACCGCCACCCGCAGCGGGACGGTGGGGGAGAAGAGCGCCTCCAGCCCGGCGATCGCCTCGCGGAGCGCGGGGTGCCCGTACGCCAGGTCGAACGGCGCCTCCGCCCGGGCGACCCCGGCGAGGTACGCGGTGAAGGCGGCCACCACCCGCGCGGCCGGCTCGTCCCCGAGGCCCTCGCGCGGGAGGGGGAAGGGCTCGGTCGCGAGCGGGCGCGCGGGGTCCGGCGCGCCCGGGTCCCAGCCGGGGACGGGGATCGGCGCGGACGCCGCGGCCAGGCGATCGACCCAGAAGGCCTCGTGCCGCGCGAAGGCGGCGTCCACCGCCCCGGCCCGCGTCCACCCCCGGTCGCCGGGGAGCCGGCACCCGGCCGCCACGCCGAGCGCCGCCGCCGCCTCCGCCAGGGAGACGGGCTCGCCGGTGAGGCGCCGCACCCCTTCCAGCACCACCTCGCCCCGCGCGGTGGCGACCCGGATCCCCTCGGCGCCGGCCGCGGTGACCGTCCCCGGCGGGGCGGAGGCGTCGTCCGCGGCCACGCGGAGCCCGTCGACCAGGAAGAGCGCGCCGCCCAGCTCCACCTTGGGCGTCCCCAGCGGGTTGTCGTTGGGGCCGAAGTCGAGCGCGCGCGTCATCCGCCCCAGCTCGGCCGCGCCGCGCTCCCAGGAGAGGACGCAGGCGGACGGGGGGCGGCGGTCCAGCCCCACGTAGCTGCGCGCCCGCGGGTCCTGCGGCCGGGGCGCCACCTCGCCCCGTTCCAGCTCCTCCAGCAGCTCGGCGAAGGCGCCGACCGCGGCCGCGTGGCACCGCAGGGAAAGGGAGAGGGCCGTGTCGTCGGGGCGAACGGCGAAGACGCGCTGCTTGAGCACGTCGCCGGCGTCGAGCTCGGCGTTCATCAGGTGCCAGGTGACCCCGTGCGTCTCCTCGCCCTCCAGGAGCGCCCAGGGGACGGGGTTGACCCCCGCGTAGCGCGGGAGGGGCGCCGGGTGGTAGTTGACGGCCCAGCGCGCGAGCGCGAGGACCGGCGCCGGGACGCGGTGGCGGTGGTGGGCGCTCACCAGGAGGTCGAACGGCGCCTCGCCCGCGAGCGCCGCCAGGCCGCCGGGCTCCACGCCGCGGATCCCCCGCCCCGCCGCCCACGCGAGCACCGCCGGGTCGTGCGAGACGGCCCCGCGCACCTCGTGCCCGCGCTCCCGCAGCAGCTCGGCGCAGTGCACGAAGACCGCGCCCTCGCCCAGGAGGAGGCAGCGCAGGGGGCGGACGGGAGCGGACGGGGCGCGCTCCGCCGCCTCCACGTCGGCGGACGCCCGCGGCGGGAGGGAGGGGTCGGCGGGATCGGCGCGGAGCTCGAGGCCCAGCCCCGCCAGCCGCTCCCGCGCGGAAGCGGACGCGTCGCCGCCGAAGCGGAGGGGGACGTCCCCGACGCCCGGCGCGGGATCGGCCAGCCCCCGGTCGATCAGCACCGCGAGCTGCTCCAGCGCGTTCTCGATCATCCCGTCGGGGAGGAGGTGGGCGCGGTACTTGAGCACGCAGCGGATCTCCCGCTCGCCGGCCACCACCACGAAGCGCTCGGCGCCGGCGGAGAGGTCGCCCGCGCCGTCCAGCGGCTCGGCGCGCACCCCCTCGAGCGACAGCCCGCCGTCGGCGGGAACCAGCCTCACGTGCAGCCGGGAACGCCGGCGGAAGTCCAGCGTCTCGGCGCCCACCTGCGGGCCCAGCCGCTCGAAGAAGGCGACGTCCTGGCGCGCCTGGGCCTCGCGGAGTGCCGCCCACACCCGGCGCACCACCTCGCGGAAGCCCGGGTTGCCGGAGAGGTCGGCGCGCAGGGCGGCCATGTGCGCGAAGAACCCCACCACGTCCTCCACCTCGGGCCGGGTGCGCCCCGACACCGCCGTGGCCGTCGCGACGTCGTCCTGGCCGGTGAGGCGGAAGACCAGGGCGTAGAAGGCCGCCAGGACCACGGCGAACGGGGTGCACCCCTCCTCGGCCGCGAAGCGGCGCAGCCGCGCCAGCGCCTCGCCGCGCACGGCCAGCTCCCGCATCCCCGCCCGCGCGGGCCCGGCGTCGGGCCGCCCGGCGGCCAGGTCCACCCAGCGGGCCCCGCGCAGCCGCTCCCGCCACCACGCCAGCTGCCGCCGCAGCTCGCCCTCCATCTCCGTGCGCAGCCAGGCGGCGTAGTCGGCGAACCGCACCCGCGGCTCGGGGAGCGGGGAGGGCCGCCCCGCGCGGAACGCCGCGTAGAGCGCCGAGAGCTCCCGCTCCATCACCATCCGGCTCCACCCGTCGGTGACGATGTGGTGCAGAACCACCAGCAGCACCCACTCCCCCTCGTCCAGCCGCAGCAGCGCCATGCGGGCCGGCCCGCGCGCCAGGTCGAAGGAACGCCCGGCCGCGCCGGCCACCACGCGGCGCGCCTCGGCCTCGCGCGTGCCCGGGTCCAGCGCGCCCAGCTCCACCCGCGCGAGCGCCCGCCCGGGAACGGGGCCGATCCGCTGCACCAGCGAGCCGGTCTCCGGGTCGACGGCGAAGGTGGTGCGCAGCGCCTCGTGCCGCCGCAGGAGCTCGCCCACGCTCCGCTCCAGCGCCCCGGCGTCCAGCGGGCCGCGCAGGTGGACGGCCAGCGGCGTGTTCTCGGCGGTGTCGCCGGGGTGGCGCGCCTGCTGGAACCAGCTGTGCTCCTGCAGCGGGGTGAGCGGAAGGGGACGGCCCCGGGGCGCGCGCCGGATCGGCGGGAGGCCCCCTTCCCCGCCCTCCCTGCGCGCGTCGACCCAGGCGGCCAGCGCCGCCACCGTCCCGGTGTCGAAGAGGACGTCCAGGGGGATGTCCACCCCCAGCGCGCCGCGCGCCTGCAGGACCGCCTGGGTGGCGAGCAGGGAGTGCCCGCCCAGGGCGAAGAAGCCCTCGTCCGTCCCCACCCGCTCCACCCCCAGCACCCGCGCCCAGATCTCCGCCAGCACCGCCTCGGTGGCGGTGCGCGGCGCCGCGGCCCCGGCATCCCCCGCGTCCGCCGGATCCGCCGTTCCGGCCGAGCCGGGATCGGGGAGCGCGGCGCGGTCCACCTTCCCCGTGGGGGTGAGGGGGAAGCGGTCGAGGAGGACGACGGCGGCGGGGACCATGAACTCCGGGAGCCGCGCGGCGGCGTGGGCGCGCAGGTCGGCCGCGCCCACCGCGCCGGCCGCCGCCACCCACGCCACCAGCCGCCGGTCGTCGTCGTCGCGGCCGCGGGCCAGGACCACGGCTTCGCGCACGGCGGGGTGCTCCAGGAGCACGGCCTCGATCTCGCCGGGCTCGATGCGGAAGCCGCGCACCTTCAGCTGGTCGTCGGCGCGCCCCGCGAACTCCAGGCTCCCGTCCGCCGCCCGCCGCGCGCGGTCGCCCGAGCGGTAGAGGCGCGCCGACGGCTCCGGCGAGAAGGGGTCGGGGACGAAGCGCCCGGCGGTGAGCGCCGCGCGCCCCAGGTAGCCGCGCGCCACGCCGGCGCCGCCCACGTACACCTCGCCGGCGGCGCCGTCGGCCACGGGGTCGCCGCGCTCGTCCAGGAGGTGCACCACCAGGTCGGGGATCGGCACGCCGATGGGGCTGGAGGAGCCGGCCCGCACGTCGTCGCGGGTGATCTCGCGCCAGGTGACGTGCACGGTGGTCTCGGTGATCCCGTACATGTTCACCAGCCGGGGACGCGCGTCGCCCCGCCGCTCCACCCACCCGCGCAGCGTGGCGGGCTCCAGCGCCTCGCCGCCGAAGATCACCCGGCGCAGCGCCAGGGCGCGCATGGCGCCGCGGCCGGCGGCCTCCTCGTCGGCCCTCGCCAGCTGGCGGAAGGCGGCCGGGGTCTGGTTCAGCACCGTCACCCCCTCGGCCTCGAGGAGGGCGTAGAACGCCTCGGGCGAGCGGCTGACCCGCCAGGGGACCACCACCAGGCGCCCGCCGTGCAGGAGCGCGCCCCAGATCTCCCAGACGGAGAAGTCGAAGGCGAAGGAGTGGAAGAGCGTCCACACGTCGTCGGCCCCGAAGCCGAACCAGGGCGCGGTGGCGGTGAAGAGCCGGAGGGCGTTGGCGTGCGTCACCTCCACCCCCTTGGGCCGCCCGGTGGAGCCGGAGGTGTAGATGACGTACGCCAGGTTCGCGGGCCCGGCGCCCGGCGCGGGCGCGCCGGCGGGCCCGGCGGCGATGGCGGCGCCGTCGCGGTCCAGGCAGACGGCGCGCGCGCCGTGCTCCCCGAGTCGCTCGAGGAGTGCCTCGCGGGTGACCAGCACCGGCGCCCCGCAGTCGGCCAGCGTCAGCGCGATCCGCTCGGGCGGGTACGCCGGGTCCACGGGAACGTAGGCGCCGCCGGCCTTCAGCACGCCCAGGATCGCCACCACCAGCTCCAGCGAGCGCTCCAGGGCCACGCCCACCCGCACCTCCGGCCCCACCCCCAGCCGGCGCAGGTGGTGGGCGAGGCGGTTGGCGCGCTCTTCCAGCGCCGCGTAGGTGAGCGCCTCGCCCTCGCAACCCACGGCCACCGCGCCGGGGGCGAGCGCCGCCCGCGCGGAGAAGGCGTCGTGCAGGGTGGCGAGACCGCCAGGCGTTGCGGCCGGCACCGCGACCGCTCGGACCGGCGCGTCCCGCTCGTCCGCGGCGGGATCCGCACCGGGGGACGGGGCGCCTCCGCCCCCGGAGGGCGGGGGGCCGGAGGGGCCGCCGCCCTGCGGCGGCGGGTCGGCGTCGAGCCGGCGGGCGAGCTCCTTCGCCACCTCCTCCACGTGCGGCTCGCGCAGCAGGGTGAAGTGGTCGCCGGGGACGGAGCGGACGGTGGCGCCGCGGCCGGCCAGGCGCTCCCACGCCACCGAGCGTGCCGACGCCCGGGCGAGGTCGCCGCTGCCGGCGAGGATGAGGGTGATCTCGCCGCCGAAGGGGGCCGGGACGTGGCTCCCCAGCGCCTCCACGCCGGCGCGGAAGACGCCGAACATCCGCTCCAGCCGCGCGAGGTCCAGGTCGGGCGGAACCAGGTGGAGCACCCGGGCGTGCTCCAGCAGCGAGCCCAGGGAGCGCTCGGCCCCCGCCTCCCACGCCTCGGCGGGGAGGGTGTCGAGGTCCTCGGCCGGGACGCCCAGGTCGCGGGCGAAGTGCCGCAGGAGGGCGGGCTCGTCCGTGGGCGCGCCGGCGTCGGGGCCGGGGAGCGCCGGGTCGATGGCGGCCAGGAGCGCCACCGCCTCGCCGGCGTCCTCCAGCTGCCGGGCGATCTCCAGGGCGATCACGGCGCCCATCGACCAGCCGGCGACGTGGTAGGGGCCCCGGGGCTGGACCGCGCGCAGCGCCTGGAGGTAGTCGGCCGCCATCTCGGCGATCGACGCGTGCGGGCGCTCGCCGTCGGCCAGGCCGCGGGCGCGCAGGCCGTAGACGGGCTGGTCGGGCCCCAGGCGGCGGGCGAGCCCGGCGTAGGCGAGCACGCTTCCCCCGGCGGCGTGGACCAGGAAGAGGGGGCGCCGCGTGCCGGTGGGGCGGATCGCCACCAGCGGCGAGGGGTCGCCGCCGCCGCCCTGCTCGCGCAGCAGGCGGGCGAAGCCCTCCGGCGTCCCCGCGGTGAAGATCGCGTCGAGGGGGATGCGCAGCCCGGTGCGCGCCTCCACGCGGGCGAGGAGGCGGATGGCCAGGAGGGAGTGCCCGCCCAGCGCGAAGAACTCGTCGTGCACGCCCACCGGCTCCACCCCCAGGAGCGCTTCCCAGGCGTGGACCAGCTCCAGCTCCAGCGCGTCGCGGGGGGGCACGTACGCGCGCGCCGCCGCGGCGCCGGCGCCGGGCTCGGGGAGCGCGGCGCGGTCCACCTTGCCGCTGGTGGTGAGCGGCAGCCCGGCGAGCGCCACGAACGCCGCGGGCACCATGTACGCCGGGAGCCGCGCCGAGAGGTGGCCGCGCAGCTCCACCGCCCCCGGCGCCGCGCCGGCGGCGGGGACCACGTACGCCACCAGCCGCGTCTCCCCCCCGTCCGCGCGGGCGACCACGACGGCCTCGCGCACCTCCGGGTGGCTCAGCAGCGCCGCCTCGACCTCGCCCGGCTCGATGCGGTGTCCGCGCACCTTCACCTGGAAGTCCAGGCGGCCCATGAACTCGATCTCGCCGTCCGCCCGCCAGCGCGCGCGGTCGCCCGTGCGGTAGAGGCGCGCGCCGGGCTCCGCTGAAAACGGATCGGGGACGAAGCGCTCCGCCGTCAGCGCCGGCCGGCCGAGGTACCCGCGCGCCAGCCCGTCGCCGCCCACGTACAGCTCGCCCGCCACGCCCACCGGCGCCGGCCGCAGCGACGGGTCCAGCACGTAGATCCGCGTGTTCGCGATCGGCCGGCCGATCGACGGCGTGCCCGCGTTCCCCGGCTCAACGACGGCGGAGGTGCTCACCACCGTGTTCTCGGTGGGGCCGTAGTTGTTGACCAGCCGCCACGGCAGCGCGGGCGAGGGGCGGCCGCTCAGCCGGTCGCCGCCGGTGAGGACGAGCCGCAGCGCGCCGTCCTCCGGCCACGCCAGCGCCAGAACGCTCTCGGTCAACGGCGTGGGGAGGAAGGAGATGGTGACGCCCGCCGCCGCCATCCAGTCGCGCAGCGGCGCCGGCGCGGCGCGCACCGCGT
>DASQLJ010000357.1:0-9867 GCA_035630095.1 Longimicrobium sp. | reverse complement strand
ACGGGCCGGCGCGGCGGCGTCGCGCACGTTGGGCACGTTGATCACGTCGCCCGCCTTCAGCGCGTCGAACTTCACGCCGGGGTTGAGCTTCTGCAGCAGCTCCACGCGCGTGGCGAAGAGCTCGCTGAGCTTCTCGGCCAGCGACTCGTAGCACATGCAGTTCATCCGCGCCTGCGCGTAGATGCTGCCCGGGAGCGACACGAACGGCCCGCGCACGTCGGCGGCGGTGAGGGTGTGGCTCACCACCGTGTGCGCGGGGCGCCCGGCCACCTGCTCGAGCCGGGCGTAGGTGGCGCTGTCTACCACGCCGTTGGCCGCGAGCCCCTCGCGCGCCTGGAACCAGTACACGGCCACGCCGGTGTTCTGCCCCCATCCCCCGTCGATCATCCCCGGCGCGAAGAGCGCGCGGTTCAGCAGCACCTGCACGCGCAACACCGACGGCCCGCGCAGCCCGGGGCCCACGGGAAAGCGCGTGCGGCCGCCGTTGACCGCCTCGGCGGTGATGTGCGCGTAGCTCTCGCCGTTGGCGGGGACGCGGGTGAGGTCGAGCGGCGTGGCGGGGCTGAGCGCGGGGCTCACGGCGGGGCGGCGCACCAGCCGCGTGGACGCGGCGGGCTGGGCCGGCGCGGCGACGGCGACCGGCACCCGCGACGCGGGCGGCCGGGCGCGCACCGCCGGAAGGCGCACCAGCGCCGCGTGGCCGCGGCTGGCGTCGGGCGCCTGCGCCTGGGCCTGCGCCGGGGTGCACGGCAGCGCGAGGATGCACGCCAGCATCAGCGCCGCATGCACGGCGCGTGGTCGGTCGCTCATATCAGGGTTCCAGCAGGTGCGGAATCGGTGACTGCACGTGGGGATCGCAGGTGGGGCCCGGCTTGCCGAAAGATAGCGCGAAGTCGTGCAAAATCAACGGCGGCAACACCGCCCGCGGCCTTGCCCGTTCCCCGGGGCCGAGCGGACGAGGGTGCGCGGGCCGCGGCGCCGGTCACGCGGCGGCGATCTCCGCCAGGGCGCGCTCGAGGGCGGCGGCCGGGTCGGCGGCGGCGGTGACGGAGCGGCCGAGCACGAGGTAGTCGGCGCCCAAGCGCGCGGCCTCCGCCGGGGTCGCGACGCGCGACTGGTCGCCCGCGGCGTCGCCGGCCAGGCGGATGCCGGGGGTGAGCACGCGCATCTCCTCGCCCGCGGCGCGGCGCACGGCGAGGAGCTCGTGCACCGACGCGACCACGCCGGGGATCCCGCAGTCGCGCGCGAGGGCGGCCAGCCGGCCGACCTCGTCCTCCGCCGCCACCCGGTCGCGGCCCCACGCCTGCGCCAGCGCGGCGGCGTCCATCGAGGTGAGCACGGTGACGCCGAGGAGCTGCAGGCGCGCGCCGGACGCCGCGTCCGCCGCCGCGCGCAGCATCGCCGCGCCGCCCGAGGCGTGGAGGGTGAGCAGGTCCACGTCGAGCCGGGCCGCGCTCTCCACCGCGTGCGCCACGGTGTTGGGGATGTCGTGCAGCTTCAGGTCGAGGAAGACGCGCGTCCCCCGCCCGCGGAGCTCGCGGACGACGCTCGGCCCCTCGGCGGTGAAGAGCTGCAGCCCCACCTTCACGAAATCCGCCGCCGGCCCTAGGCGGTCCATCAGCGCGAACGCCTCGGCGGCGCTGGGAACGTCGAGGGCGATGATCGGGATCGGTCGCTTCATCGTGGCTGGCGGCTGGAAGGGAGTGCTGAGTTCGACTACCACGCCGTGCGGTCGTGGACCGACGCAATTCGCCGTTGAAGTCCGCGAAGGCGGACTGCGTGCCGTTGTAGCGGCGAGTTCACTCGCATACTCGCGTTGTCCGTGCATCGCGCAGCACGGGAAGCGCAACGGTGACATCTCGCCTCATCGCACCTGTAAAACGGCCCGCCGGAACGTGTCTGGCGGGCCGTCTTGCGTGGCACTCAGCACTCAGCACCCGGCACTCGCATCAGGCCGGGGCGAATCTACCTCACTCGCTCGCGGGCCGCACCTCGATGCGGCTGAAGTGCGCGCGGACCGACTGGGCGAGCTGGCGGGCGATGGACGCCTCCATGTGCGGGTCGAGCAGCAGCCGCTCTTCCGCGGGGTTGGAGACGAAGCCGATCTCCACCAGCACGGCCGGCATGAAGGTGCCGCGCAGGACCGCGAACCCCGCCTGCTTCACCCCGCGGTTCGGGCCCGGGTGGATGTCGCGCAGCGCGTCCTGGATGATCTGCGCCCAGTCGCTGCTTTCGCGCAGGTAGTGGTTCTGGCGCAGGTCGGCGAGGATGAAGCCGAGCGGGTTGCCGGCCACGGCGTTGGTCTCGAAGCGCACCGACGCGTTCTCGAAGTTCTCCACCCGCCGTGCGTCCGCCGTGCGCGCCTCGGAGAGAAAGTACGTCTCGAAGCCCTTCTCGTAGCGGCTCTCGTTGGCGTTGCAGTGGATGGAGATGAACACGGCGGGCTGGCCCTCGTCGCGCCAGCGGTTGGCCATGCGGGCGCGGTCGTGCAGCGCGATCAGCGTGTCGCGGTCGCGCGTCATCCGCACCTCGAGGGTGGGATCCTGGCGCAGCAGCGCGGCCACCTGGCGCGCCACGCGCAGCGTCACGTCCTTTTCGCGCGTGCCGCCGGGGCCGCGCGCGCCGGGGTCCACGCCGCCGTGCCCCGCGTCCACCACCACCAGCCGCCGCGCCGCCGGCCGCCCCGCCACCCGCACCGCCATCGCCCGCGGCTGCTCGGGCGCCGTCGCCACCGCCGCGGCCGCGCTCGCCGCCGCCACCCGGCGGATGCTGCGCTCGTCCGCCGACACCGCCAGCGTGCCGCCCGACAGCTCCCCCAGCCAGCGTCCGAAGAACTCCGCGGGGACGTAGACCACGCCGCCCTCGGAGTAGACGGCGTTCGCCAGCGTCTCGCTCCGCCCCGCCACCTGCACGACTGGCGAGCCGGGGGTGAAGCGTGCCTCCGCCGTGCCGAAGCGCGCGACCGCGCCGCCGCCCTCGTACGCCACCTCGGCGCCGAGCGCCACCAGCGCCGACGCGGGGAGGGCGGGGTAGCCGCGCCCGGTCTCCTCGCGCACCTCCACCGGCGCGCGCGCGCCGTCGAGCCGCCACGCGGTGCCGGCGGGCTGGGTGGAGAGGGGCGGTGTGTGGAGGGAGAGTGCGGCGAGCAGGAGAAGGACCGGACGGCAACGGATCATCGTCATGCCTCCTTGAATCCGCGTTCGTTGTCGCGCGCAACGGCGCGTTCCTTCAGGGTCTCGCGCTTGTCGTGCAGCTTCTTGCCGCGCACCAGGGCCAGGGTGACCTTGGCGATGCCGTTGGAGAAATGCACGTCGAGCGGCACCATGGTGAGGCCTTTCTGCTCCACCTGGCCCACCAGCTTGCGCAGCTCGCTGCGGTGCAGCAGCAGCTTGCGCGGGCGCAGCGGGTCGTGATTGAAGCGGTTGGCCTGCTCGTACGGCGACACGTGCATGTTGTGCAGCCACATCTCGCCGCGATGGTCCAGCCGCGCAAAGGCGTCGCTCAGGTTGGCCTTTCCGTCGCGCAGGCTCTTGACCTCGGTGCCCTGCAGGACGACGCCCGCTTCCCAGGTTTGCAGGATGTGGTATTCGTGGCGTGCCTTGCGGTTCTGCGCGACCACCTTGTCGCCGGACCGTACCCTGGGCTGCGGATTGTTCATCGATCTATGACGGGGTGATGCCGCGGGACCATGCGAGTGAATGTTAAGGCGTGACAACGAAGTGCGAAAGTGCGAGCGTGCGAAATGGGTGAAATCAACCGACATGTGCGGTGAATGGAGCGGAAACACCTGCACATTGCGGTGGGAACGGCGGGGAGCGATGCGGGGGATAGGTGTCGGGAAGGGCAGCTAACTCCTTGTTGTCGAGGAGATTGGCGTGGACGGCAGGCATCGCGCCCTCTCCGGCCGGCTCAGGCCGTCCACCTCTCCCGTTCCGGGAGAGGTTGTGGGGGCCGGCTCCCGGCGCGCCGGAACCTTCGGCGTCAGCGGAGGTCGCAGGTCGCGCAAACGGCGGCACGCCCACCCTCTCCCGGAACGGGAGAGGGTACGCGCCCCCAGGCGCGGGGAGAGGGCCCGCGGGCCCCAGGGACGCGCATCGACCCTCTCTCGCTCTGAAACTTGACCGATCTCCCCAGCACCCCTCGGTTGTGCGGTTCGGCGGATTGTTTTATCCATTACCCCGTCCACGTTTACCTCCTCCTGCCGAGCGCTCCATCGCCCGTGCCCACCACCGCCCGCAAGCCCGCGAAGAAGTCGGCGAAGAGCAAGCGTGCGCGCAAGCCCACGCCGGCACGGCTGCGCAGGCTGCTGGCGACGGAGATCGGGCTGTGGGAGGGCGGCTGCCTCGAAGTCGCGGGGGTGGACGAGGTGGGGCGGGGGCCGCTGGCCGGGCCGGTCGTCGCCGCCGCGGTGATCCTGCCGCAGGGGTGCTGGATCGACGGGGTGGACGACAGCAAGAAGCTCACGCACGAGAAGCGGCTGGCGCTGTACGAGCGCATCGTGAGCTCGTGCGTCTGCTTCGGCGTGGGGGCGGCGAGCGCGGCCGAGATCGACCGCATCAACATCCGCCGCGCGACGGCCTTGGCCATGCAGCGCGCCATCCGCCGCCTGAGGTGCCCGCCGGGGCACCTGCTGGTGGACGGCCTGGCGGTGCCCGAGCTGGGGCTGGAAGCGCAGACGGCGATCGTGGACGGCGACGCGAAGGTGCACTGCATCGCCGCGGCGTCGATCCTGGCCAAGGTCACGCGCGACCGGCTGATGGAGCGGCTGGCGGTGCGGCACGCGGCGTACGGATGGGAGCGCAACAAGGGCTACGGCACGCCCGAGCACCTGGAGGCGCTGAACGTGCACGGCCCCACGCGGCACCACCGGCAGAGCTTCCAGCCGGTGCAATACACCTTCGAGGAGATGCTCCAGGTCCAGGAGCTGGCGGAAAATGCACACTGAGCACCTGCAGAACGTCCGCCCCGGCATCGCCATCTTCGGCTGGTTCGTGAGCGTCTGCATCCTTTCGCTGGCGGTGTTCGGGCTGATCGCGATGGGCCTGCTGAGCCGCGACGGGGTGGGCGGCACCGGGTGGGGGCTGATGGCGACCGCGCTCGGCTTCTTCGCCGGCGGCTGGTTCGTGGGGATGCGCACCGGCACTGCGCCGATCCTGCACGCGATCGTGATGGGGCTGTTCTCCCTCGTCCTGTGGATGATGGTGAACCTGCTCCCCGGCCAAATGCTGCACGCCGAGAGCTGGAACGTGGGCGCGGCCTACGGCGCCGGGCTCGTTCTCCTGCAGATCGTCGCCGCGGCGATCGGTGGGCGCGTGGCCTCGCGAAACGCGCGGGCGGCGGTCGCGCGGACGAGCTGACTCGCCCGAAGCCGCGGGGCGGTAGGCGTTTCGTCCGCCATTGAGGACGGCGGATCGCGGGGAAGGGCGAGTGGTGGGTCTCGAATCACGAGAAAGGCGGCTGAAGCCGCAGCTAGAACAATGGGAAGCCTCGCAAACAGCCGCGAGGCTTTCTGCGTTAGGGGAGGTTTCGAGCGATGGGCGGGCATCGTCCACCGTTGTGACGAGGGATCGAGCGCCGGCCCGCAGTTGCAGTTCTCCCCCTTCTCCTGCAGTTCGGGAGAAGGGAGCCGGGGGGATGAGGGCCGGCCGGTTGTCAACCCTGCAATCCCGCGCCGGCGCGCTGTAGATTGAGCCCGCCACGACGCCGACGCGCGCCGTAGCGGCCGTTGCTTTCGCACTCTCGCACTTTCGCACTCCTCGCACCCGCCGTCCATGTACGCCGAGAAGATCGCCGCCGAGCTGGGGCTCCGCGTGCCGCAGGTCCGCGCCGCCATCGAGCTGCTGCTGGAGGGGAACACCATCCCCTTCGTCGCCCGCTACCGGAAGGAGGCGACCGGCGAGCTGGACGAGGTGCAGCTCCGCGACGTGCGCGAGCGGCACGAGTACCTGGCCGAGCTCGACGACCGCCGCGCCGCGATCCTCAAGTCCATCGACGAGCAGGGGAAGCTCACCCCCGAGCTGAAGGCCGCCGTCGAGCGCGCCGACACCAAGCAGGCGCTGGAAGACCTCTATCTTCCCTACAAGCCCAAGCGCCGCACCCGCGCCACCATCGCCGCCGAGAAGGGGCTGCTCCCGCTGGCCGAGCTGCTGTGGGCGGGCGAGACGTCGGACGCCGAGCTGCGCGCGGCCGCCGCCGGGTTCGTGGACGCGGACAAGGGCGTCGCGAGCGCCGACGACGCGCTGGCGGGCGCGCGCGACATCGTGGCCGAGCGCGTGGCGGACGACGCGAGCACGCGGGCGTACGTGCGCGAGCAGGTGTGGGAGAAGGGCGTGCTGGAGAGCCGCGCAACCCGCGGCAAGGAGAACGAGGTCAGCAAGTTCCAGGACTACTACGACTTCTCGGGGCCGGTGAAGTCGCTCCCCAGCCACCGCGTGCTCGCCGTGCGCCGCGGCGAGGCCGAGGAGTTCCTCACCGCCCGCATCGTGGCGCCCGACGACGAGATCATCGCCGTCCTCCGCCGCAAGCACACCGCGGGGCACCGCGCGCCGGAGCAGATGGGGCTGGCGGTGGAGGACGCGTACCGGCGCCTCATCTCCACCTCCGTCGAGGTCGAGGTGCGCATGGAGCTGAAGACGCGGGCCGACGAGGATGCGATCGCCATCTTCGGCAAGAACATGGAGGCGCTGCTGCTGGCGCCGCCGGCCGGCGAGCGCTCCGTCCTCGGCGTCGATCCCGGCTACCGCACCGGGTGCAAGCTGGCGGTGGTGAACAACACCGGCGCGCTGCTGGCCACCGGCCACGTCTACCTGCACCAGGAAGACCGGGCGAAGCGCGACCTGGTGAAGATCATGGAGCAGCACCGCGTGGAGCTGGTGGCCGTGGGGAACGGCACCGCCAGCCGCGAGACCGACAAGCTGGTGAAGGACGCCGTCCGCGAGCTCCCGGCCGACCGCCGGCCCGTGGTGGTCTCCGTCAACGAAGCGGGCGCGTCGGTCTACTCGGCCAGCGACCTGGCCCGCGAGGAGTTCCCGGAGCTGGACCTGACGCTGCGCTCGGCCGTCTCCATCGCCCGGCGGCTGCAGGACCCGCTGGCGGAGCTGGTGAAGATCGACCCCAAGTCCATCGGCGTGGGGCAGTACCAGCACGACGTCAGCCAGACGCGGCTCAAGCGGCGGCTGGACGAGACGGTGGAGAGCTGCGTGAACCGCGTGGGGGTAGAGCTGAACACCGCCTCGCCCGCGCTGCTCGGCTACGTCGCCGGGATCGGGCCGACGGTGGCCCAGCGCATCGTGCAGCACCGGGACGCCAACGGGCCCTTCCGCTCGCGCAAGGCGGTGCTGAAGGTGACGGGGCTGGGGCCGAAGGCGTTCGAGCAGGCCGCCGGCTTCCTGCGCGTGCGCGGCGGCGAGCACCCGCTGGACGCCAGCGCCGTGCACCCCGAGCGCTACTCGCTGGTCGAGCGCATCGCCGCCGACGTGGGCGTGGAATTGAAGTCGCTGGTGGGCAACGAGGCCGCGGTCGCGCGGGTGGAGCCGCGGAAGTACGTCGGCGACGAGGTGGGGCTGCCCACGCTGCAGGACATCCTGGCCGAGCTGCGCAAGCCGGGGCGCGACCCGCGCGAGGCGTTCGAGGCCCCCGTCTTCCGCGACGACGTGCAGAAGGTGGAGGACCTGAAGGAGGGGATGGTGCTGCAGGGGACGGTGACCAACGTCGTGGCGTTCGGCGCGTTCGTGGACGTGGGCGTGCACCAGGACGGGCTCGTCCACGTCTCCCACCTCTCCAACCGCTTCGTCAAGGATCCCAACGAGGTGGTGAAGCCGGGCGACCGCGTCTCCGTCCGCGTCCTCTCGGTGGACGTCGCCCGCCAGCGCATCGCCCTGTCGATGAAGGACCCCTCCGCCGGCGACGCGCGTCCGGCGGGGCAGGGCAGGCCCGCGCCCGCCGCCCGCCGCGCCGAGCCCGCGCGCAAGCCCGAGGCGAAGAAGGCGCCGGACGCGCCGAAGCCCGCGACGCCCGGCGTGGCGCCGAACGGGATGCGCATCGTCACGCGCAAGTAAATTCATCCACCGGAGGTTGGAGATGTCGGCCGCGCCGATCCGCACCTCGCGCCTGCTCCTCGTGGAAGGCGTTTCCGGGCTGGGGAAGAGCACTCTCCTTGACGCGCTGGTGCGGCGGCACGTGGCCGACGCCGAGCCCCGGCGCCTGCGGACCGTGGTGCACCTGACGCAGGCGCATACCTACGGCCCGCTCGCCGCCGGCGAGGACGCGGGGACGCTCACGCGCGAGGCGTGCATCGAGCACCTCGAGGGCATCGTGGGCACGCTGGAGTGGCTCGCGGCGAGCGTGGCCGGTGAAGCCACCGCGAAGTGCTTCGTCGTCGTCGACTGCCTGCACCTGACGGCATGTCTCCGCCCGGGCGTCGTGAGCTGGGGTGACGTGGCGCCGCTCGACAGGCGTCTCGCCGCGCTGGGATGCAGGCTGCTCCTGCTGGATGGGGATGACGACACCGTGCGCGAGCGAGCGGTGCGCGCGCGGTGGGAGACCGACTTCATCCAGGGCTACGCGCGGCGCCGCTTCGGCCCGGGCGAGGCGGAGCTGGTGGCGCACTTCCAGCGCGAGCGCGACGTCTTCCGCGAGCTCTTCGCCGCGTCGCAGATGCCCAGGCTGCAGCTGCCTGCCGAGGCCTCGGAGCTCGAGACCGCCGAGGCGGCGTTCCGCTTCTGGCGCGACGCGGAGACGTGATCCCGCCGTATCGTTCGATCTCACCCCGGGTCTACGACCGCTTCCCGAATCGGATGCGATTCACGTGAACACGCCACCGTACCGCGTCGTCACGCCGCGGCTGGTGATCCGCTGCTACCGGCCGGAGGACGCGCCCGCGCTGGAGGCGGCGATCCACGCCAGCCTGGACCACCTGCGGCCGTGGCTGCCCTGGGCGCACGACGAGCCCGAGCCGCTGCAGGCGAAGGTGGAGCGGCTGCGCATGTTCCGCGGCAAGTTCGACCTGGACCAGGACTACGTCTACGCCACCTTCAGCGCCGACGAGTCGCGGCTGGTGGGCGGCACGGGGCTGCACCCGCGCGTGGGCCCGGACGCGCTGGAGATCGGCTACTGGATCGCCGCGCCCGACGCGGAGAAGGGCCTCGCCACCGAGGCCGGCGCCGCCCTGACGCGCGTGGCGTTCGACATCGTGGGCGTGCGGCGGATGGAGATCCGTTGCGACCCGCGCAACGTGCGCAGCGCCGCCGTCCCGCGGAAGCTGGGCTACACGCACGAGGCCACCCTGCGCGGCCGCGTGGCCATCCCCGGCGGCCCCGCCCACGACGTGATGAGCTGGATCCTGCTGCGCGACGACTACGCCGGCACCCCCTCCGCCGGCGCCGAGGTGGAGGCGTTCGACGTGCTCGGCCGCAAGCTGCTGTAAACGCGGTCGATACGACGCACCGGGTGTGACTCGGCCGGTAGGGCAGCGGACCTTCAATTCGTCGGCCGTGGGTTCCGAGCCCGGCCTGATCCGGATCTCGCGAACAGCGGGATCCGGATTTTCTTCCCCACCAATGTTCATCATCACCCGCATCTACCCGGCACCCTCTTCCGAGGCGTCGTCTCTGGATGCGGCGTTGAGTTGATTCCGAAGTCCAGCAAAAGGTTTCACACAGAGGCACGGAGACACGGACGAACCGCCCGGATTTCTCTGTGACTCCGTGCCTTTCGTGTGACACCCCGGCAGTCCCTGGATTCGGCAACACGGAAGAGAACTCTTCGAGCGGCGATCTTTTCAGGACGTAACTACATCAAACATGCGTAAACGGCTGTAGTGTGGCGGCTGGCGAGCGGCGACGGGACTTTCCGAAGCGATCATCCCTT
>DASQLJ010000356.1:0-3344 GCA_035630095.1 Longimicrobium sp. | reverse complement strand
CCTGGCGCTGCGCGTGGTGGTCTTCGGCGGCGAGGCGCTGGAGCCCGCCTCCCTGCGCGAGTGGGTGGAGCGCCGCGGCGCCGAGACGCCGCGGCTGGTGAACATGTACGGGATCACCGAGACCACCGTGCACGTGACCTGGCGCCCCCTGACGGAGGCGGACGTGTTCGGCGGCTCCGGCAGCCCGATCGGTGTGCGCATCCCGGACCTGCGGCTGTACGTGTGCGATGCTGGCCTGCGGCCGGTGCCGATCGGCGTGCCGGGCGAGCTGTACGTGGGCGGCGGCGGCGTGGCCCGGGGATATCTGAATCGTCCCGAGCTGACGGCGCGGCGGTTCGTGGAGAACCCGTTCGGCGCCGGGAAGCTGTATCGCACGGGCGACCGCGTCCGGTGGCTGGCGGATGGCACGCTGGACTACATGGGCCGCCTGGACGAGCAGGTGAAGATCCGCGGCTTCCGCATCGAGCCGGGTGAGATCGAGGCGGCGCTGCTGGACCACGCCGGCGTCCGCGAGTGCGCGGTGCTGGTGCGCGATGACGCGGGCGACAAGCGCGTGGTGGCGTACGTCGTGGGTGACGCGGAGGCGGAGGCGTTGCGGGCGCATCTGCGGCGCGCCCTGCCGGAGCACATGGTGCCCGCCGCGTTCGTGTTCCTGGAGGCGCTCCCGCTCTCGCCCAACGGCAAGCTGGACCGCAAGGCGTTGCCCGCGCCCGAAGGCGAGGCGTACGCCGCGCGGGAGTACGAGGCGCCGGCGGACGAGACCGAGCAGGCGCTGGCCGAGATCTGGGCGGAGGTGCTGCGCGTGGACCGGGTGGGCCGCCGGGACAACTTCTTCGAGCTGGGCGGCCACTCGCTGCGGGCCGTCCAGGTGATCTCGCGCGTCCGGCAGGTGCTGAACGTGAAGGTCGCCCTCGCCGAGCTGTTCACCCGGCCGGTGCTCGAAGACTTCGCCCAGGAAGTGATGGACGCCCAGCTCGCCCGGGTGGACCCGGACGCGATGGCGCAGCTGCTCGCGCTCCTCGGAGAGGCCAACGTCGCATGACCTCCCACTTTTCTCGCGCGCTCCGCGCCCAGCGGGGCGCGCCCGGCCGCCCCCGCCGCGCGGAATCCGCCCGCGGCACCGACGTCTTTCCTCGCCCGGCCGCTTCGCCGGGCGCGATGGCGTCCGTGCGCGTTCCACACACCCTCTTCACCGGTGTCCCCAGGTCATGAGCTCCGTCGCGACACTCACCGAACTGACACTGGACCAGCGCCGGGAGCTCCTGAAGATGGCGCGGTCCCGCAACCTGGTGGGGGACCGGTCGGAGCTTCCGCCCATCGAGCGGGCCCCCCGGAACGAGCGGCTGCCGCTCTCGTTCGCGCAGCAGCGGCTGTGGTTCCTGGAGCAGCTGGAGGCGCTGGGTAGCGCGTACCACATCCACAAGGCCCTGCGGCTGCGCGGCGAGCTGGACCGGGCGGCGCTGGTGCGCGCGCTGGACGGCGTCGTGGCCCGCCACGAGGCGCTGCGCACGGTCTTCACGCAGGTGAACGGCATCCCCGAGCAGCGCATCGCGCCGGCGGAGGCGGGCGGGTTCCACCTGGTCGAGCACGACCTGGGCGCGGAGGCGGACGCGGAAGCCGAGCTCGACCGGATCATGGCCGAGGAGGCGCGCGCGCCCTTCGACCTGGAGCGGGGGCCGCTCATCCGCGGCCGGCTGGTGCGGGTGGCCGCGGACGACCACGTGCTGCTGCTGACGATGCACCACATCGTCAGCGACGGCTGGTCGCTGGGGGTGCTGACCCGCGAGATCTCCGCGCTGTACGCCGCCCACCGCGAGGGGAGGGAGGCGGAGCTCCCCGGGCTGCCGGTGCAGTACGCCGACTACGCGGCGTGGCAGCGGCGCTGGGTGAGCGGCGAGGCGCTGCGGGAGCAGGCGGACTACTGGAAGAACGCGCTGGGGGGCGCCCCGGAGCTCCTGGAGCTGCCCACCGACCGCCCGCGGCCGACGCAGATGGACCGCGGCGGGGCGTGGCTCGACGTGGAGCTGGACGAGGCGCTCACGGCGGGGCTGAAGGCGCTCTCGCAGCGGCACGGCACCACGCTCTTCATGACGGTGCTCGCCGGGTGGGCCGTGGTGCTGGGCCGGCTCTCGGGCCAGGAGGACGTGGTGGTCGGAACGCCCGTCGCCAACCGCGGCCGGCGCGAGATCGAGGGGCTGATCGGCTTCTTCGTCAACACGCTCGCGCTGCGCGTGGACCTTTCGGACGCGCCGACGGTGGCCGGGGTGCTGGCGCGGGTGAAGGCGCGGGCGCTGGAGGCGCAGCAGAACCAGGACATCCCCTTCGATCAGGTGGTGGAGCTGGTGCGGCCGGCGCGGAGCCTGGCGCACACGCCGCTCTTCCAGGTGATGCTCGCCTGGCGGAACGCGCCGGTGGGGGGGCTGGCGCTGCCGGGGCTGGAGCTGGCTCCCGCGGGCGCCGCATCGCACGAGACGGCCAAGTTCGACCTGTTTCTCTCGCTCGGCGAGGCCGGCGGACGGATCACGGGCGGGGTGGAGTACGCCACGGCGCTCTTCGAGAAAGAGACGGTGGAGCGCTGGCTCGGCTACCTGCGCCGGGTGCTGCAGGCTTTTGCCGCGGACGACGCGCTCGGCGTCGACCGTCTGCCGATGCTTCCCGGGGCCGAGCGCCGGCTGGTGCTGCGGGAGTTCAACGACACGCGGCGGGAGTACCCGTGCGAGGCGTGCGTCCACGAGCTGTTCGAGGCGCAGGCGGCGCGCACGCCCGGCGCGGTGGCGGTCGTGTTCGAAGGCGAGCGGGTGGCCTACGCGGAGTTGAACGCGCGGGCGAACCGGCTGGCGCACCACCTCCGCGCGCTGGGCGTGGGCCCCGACGCGCGGGTGGGGATCTGCATGGAGCGCAGCGTGGAGATGGTGGTGGGGCTGCTGGCCATCCTGAAGGCCGGCGGCGCGTACGTGCCGCTCGACGCCAGCTACCCGGTGGACCGGCTCCGCAACATGCTCGAGGACAGCGCCCCCGCCGTCCTCCTGACGCACCCGCCCCTGGCCGGCACCGTGGCCGAGCTGGCGGCGGGGTCCGCCGTCCCGGTGCTCGATCTCACCCGCGACGAAGCGTGGGTGCACCATCCGGCGACGAATCCCGGCCGGGAGGGGCTTGGGCCAGATAACCTGGCGCACGTGCTCTTCACCTCGGGCTCCACCGGCCGCCCCAAGGGGGTGATGCTGGAGCACGGGAGCCTGGTGAACCGGCTGGCGTGGATGCAGGACCGGTACGGGATGGAGCCCGGCGAGGCGCTCCTGCAGAAGACGCCGTTCTCCTTCGACGTCTCGTTCTGGGAGTTCTTC
>DASQLJ010000355.1:0-18602 GCA_035630095.1 Longimicrobium sp. | reverse complement strand
CCTCGAACATGATCGCCTGCATGGCGTCCACCAGCGGCATCTCGATGCCCATCTTGCGGGCGAGGTCGTGGGCGCTGCGGGCGGTGCGGACGCCTTCGGCCACCATCGTCATCCCGCCCAGGATGTCGTCCAGGCTGCGGCCGCGGCCCAGCTCCACGCCCACGCTGCGGTTGCGCGAGAGGGCGCCGGTGCAGGTCAGGATCAGGTCGCCCATCCCCGCCAGCCCGGCGAAGGTGCGCGGGTCGGCGCCGGCGGCCACGCCCAGGCGCGTCATCTCGGCGAGCCCGCGGGTGATCAGCGCGGCGCGCGTGTTGTTGCCGAAGCCCAGGCCGTCCACCACGCCCGCGGCGATGGCGATCACGTTCTTGATCGACCCGCCCAGCTCCACCCCGCGCACGTCGCGGCTGGTGTACACGCGGAAGTACGGCGTCTGGAACGCCTCCTGCGCCCGCAGCGCCGCCGCCTCGTCCGTTGACGCGATGGTGACGGCGGTCGGGTGCTCCAGCCCCACCTCCAGCGCGAAGCTGGGGCCCGACAGGTAGGTGCAGGCGGCGTTCAGCCCCGGCGGGATCACGTCGGCCAGCACCTCGTCCATCGTCTTCAGCGAGTCGTTCTCGATCCCCTTGCTGGCGCTCACCACCAGCGCGCCCGGCCGCATGTGCGCCGCCGCCTGCGTCATCACCGGCCGCACGACGTGGGAGGGGGAGACGGAGACGACCAGCTCGGCGCCGTCCAGCGCGCGCGCCATGTCGGTGGTGGCGCGGAGGGACGGCGACAGATCCACCCCCTCCAGGTAGCGCGGGTTGCGGTGGTCGCGCTCGATCCCCTCGGCCACCTCGGGCTCGAAGCTCCAGAGGACGGTGTCGGTCCCCTTCTTGGCGAGCAGGTTGGCCAGCGCCGTCCCCCAGCTCCCGGCGCCGATCACGGCGGCACGGCTCATCGCGGCTCCTCGGCGTCGGCGGTGACGGCGGCGGCGCCCACCGCCGCCTCGTCGGCGTTCTTCCCGCCGCCGAAGCGGCTCTCGGTCCCGTTCATGATCCGCTTGATGTTGGCGCGGTGCACAAAGATCACGAACAGGCACACCGCCGAGCCGAGGATCCTCACCTCGGGCGGGACTCGCGTGAACGGCATCAGCAGCATCACCAGCACCACCGCCGCCGCGCTCACCGACCCGGCCGACACCATCCGCGTGGTGCGCAGCACGATCAGCCAGGTCACGAGCCCGATCGCCACCGCCAGCGGCGCCAGCGCCAGGAACACGCCCGCGGAGGTCGCCACGCCCTTGCCGCCCTTGAACCCCATGTAGATGGAGAAGACGTGCCCCACGATGGCCGCGGCGCCGTAGGCCAGCCCCCAGCGCCAGTCTCCGGTGCCGTCCCACCCCAGCCCGCGGTGGTAGAAGAGGTAGACTGGGAAGAAGCCCTTGAGGATGTCGAACACCACCACCGGCGCGGCGACCTTCGCGCCCAGCACGCGGAAGGTGTTGGTCGCGCCCAGGTTGCCGCTCCCGTGCTCGCGCAGGTCGATGCCGCGCGCCATCCGCCCGGCGATGTAGCTGGCCGGGATGGCGCCCCACAGGTAGGAGATCAGCACGAACAGCAGCGGGCGGGTCATACCGGCTCCGGCGGGTGTGGAATGCTCGTGGTCATCGGAATGGACGGCGGTAGCGCGTCGCCGCAGATCGATCGAAAGGCGGCTGAAGCCGCGGCTACGACAATGGGAAGCCTCGCAAACTGCGCGAGGCTGCTGGCGGGCGCCAGCGCGCGGGGCAGGCGGGGCGTCGAATCAATCCTCGCGCATCACGCGCGCGGTCCGTGAACCCACACGGGATCGCGGGCATTCACACCCGAGCCGCCGCCGCAGCCTCGCGGCTGTTTGCGAGGCTTCCCATTGTTCTAGCCTGCGGCTTCAGCCGCCTTCCACATCATTCGCCGCCGGCATCGCGCCTTCCACATCATTCGCCGCCGGCATCCCGCCTCCCGCATGGTTCCCCGGCTTCCTCCCGCTTTTCCGTCCGCCGGGGATGCCCCGGCCGCCGCCGCTAGTCCTCGTCCTCGCTGCGGCGGCGGAGGTTGATGCGCAGGGGCACGCCCTCGAATCCCCACGCGTCGCGGAAGCCGTTCTGCAGGTAGCGCTGGTAGGCCTCGGGGATCGCGTCGGGGTGGTTGCTGAACACCACGAAGGTGGGCGGCGCCACGGCCACCTGCGTGGCGTAGAGCAGCTTCACCGGGTGGTGCATGTACGCGGGGGGCTTGGTGCGGGTCACCAGCGCGCGCATCACCTCGTTCACCTCGTGGGTGGAGATGCGGCGCATGCGCTGCTCCTGCACCTGCGTGATCATCTCCAGCACGCGGTGCACGCGCTGGCCGGTCACCGCGCTGGTGAAGAGGATCGGGATCCACTTGAAGTGCGGCACCCGCTCCCGGATCTTCTTCTCGAAGTCGGGCGCGGTCATCGTCTCCTTCTCCACCAGGTCCCACTTGTTCACCACGAACACCAGGCCGCACCCGGCGTCCCACGCCTTCTCGGCCACCTTGATGTCCTGCACCGACATCTCCCCCTCGGTGGCGTCGATCAGCATCAGGCACACGTCGGCGCGCTCGATGGCGAGCTCGGTGCGGATCGAGGAGTAGAACTCGACCCCCTCGCCGATCTTGCTCTGCCGGCGCAGCCCCGCGGTGTCGATGAAGACCAGCGACTGCCCGTGGTACTGCATGGGGGTGTCGATGGCGTCGCGCGTGGTTCCCGCCACGTCGCTCACCACCAGCCGCTCCTCGCCCAGCAGCCGGTTCACGAAGCTGCTCTTCCCCACGTTGGGCTTGCCGATCACCGCCACGCGCAGCGCCTCGGGCTCCTCGCCCTCCACGTCGGGAAGGTCCCACACGATGCGGTCGAGGAGGTCGCCGCTCCCCTTGCCGTTGGTGGACGACACGGGCACCGGCTCGCCCAGGCCCATGTCCCAGAAGTCGTGGTGGGCCACGGCGGTGGGCGCACCCAGGTTGTCCACCTTGTTCACGGCCAGCACGGCTGGCTTGGAGGTGCGGCGCAGGTGCTCGGCGATGGCGTAGTCCAGCGGGTGCGGCCCCGCCTTGCCGTCCACCACCAGCACCAGCAGGTCGGCCTCGCCGATGGCGGTGAGCACCTGCTGGCGGATGAGCCGGTCCATCGGCTCGTCGCTCCCCTCGATCATCCCGCCGGTGTCCACCAGGTAGAACTGGCGCCCGTTCCACTCCGCGCGGGCGAAGTTGCGGTCGCGGGTCACCCCCGGCCGGTCTTCCACGATCGCCAGGCGCTTGCCCAGCACGCGGTTGAAGAAGGTAGACTTGCCTACGTTCGGCCGTCCAACCACGGCCACCACGGGTAGCTTCACCAGGTCCGTCCTGCCACGGGTAAACCGCCCGCGGAAGCTGCCGGGCGATGAAAGATTCAGATCTCCACGCACCCGCCGAAACGTCCGGCAGGCATCCGCGTGGGGAATATGCGACTGAAGTCGCGGCTACGACGGCACGAAGTCCGCCTTCGCGGACTCCCCGCCGAAAAACCTACCGGTCAATCGAGCAACCAGCGCACTCGCGCACTGGCGCACCTGTTCCGTCCGCACCTGTCAGCCACCTGCCATGCGCCCCGAAACAACCACGAGCGGCCCCAGTCACCGTGGAGCCGCTCGCGGCCGGCGGCGAGGGGCGGGGTCAGCCGGCCAGCGGCGCGTTGCAGCTCGCGCAGGTCTCCTGGCCCGGCTCGTACACCTCGCCGCAGCTCGGGCAGGCGAACACCACCTCGCCCTCGTCGTCCATGTAGGCGCCGATCAGCTCCAGCGCCTGCTCCGCCTGGAAGGTGGGCACCAGCACCCGCGCGATGCTCATCTCCCCCAGGTCCATGGGGAAGGAGCGGTCGGTCTGCGAGTAGAGGGCGGCGTCGAGCCCCTCGGCGCGAAGGTTGTCCACCAGCAGCCGCGCGGAGAGCTCGTTGTTGTCGCTGTACACCTGTGCGAACCCTTCGATCACCGGGATGGTGCGGTGCGGGTCGCAGAGGGCGGCCTGGCGCTCGCCCGGCACGTCGCCGCACACGGCATGGCCGCAGATCACGCAGCGCGAGTGCGCCTGGCGCCCCGGATCGTCGTCGCAGGGCACGGGGCTCTGCAGGGCACCGCACACGGGGCACGAGTCGCCCTCGGCGTAGGGGGTCGCGCAGCGCGGGCAGGTGAGGGCGGCTTCGGCTTCGATGGTCTCAGACAAGGACGGGCTCCGGTCGGGTGGGCGTTCTTCACGCCGGGAAAACGTTCGCGTCGGGCAGGGTTTGCGCAAGATCCATGCGGGGCGCACGCGAAGCGCGGCGCGCCGATGCGCCGAGGGGCGGCTCCCGCGCGCGGAAGCCGCCCCTCGTCCGTCATCCGTCCTGCCGTCAGCCGTCCGCCGCCGCTACGGGACCAGCCGGTACCGGTAGCTGGTGGGGTAGGCGGTGGGCTGGATGGTGAACTCGAAGTTCGCCGTCTTCTCCCGCTCGGGGGCGGCCACGGTGACGGTGCCGGTGCCCACGTCGCCGTTCGGGTTGGTGAGCGTGAACTCGAGCCGGATCGGGGCGCCCACGCGCGCCGCGGCGCCGGTCACCACGCCGCGCACGGTGGTGGTGTTGTTTTCGGTGGTCAGGTTCACCTGGTCCACCGTCACCTGCATGCTGTCGGGGTTGGGCAGGCGCAGCGCCGCCATGCGGTGCTGGTTCTCGAGCGCGGTCTGGTTCTGCCCCTTGGCCTGGTCGGCCAGCGCCCGGTGCGCGGCGAACATCACCAGCGCCTCGTTGCCGTTCAGCGGGTCGATGCGCAGCACGCGCTCGGCCACGGGGAGCAGGTCGGCCCAGCGCTGCATCTTGTACAGCGCCAGCGACTGGTAGTACAGCACGTTGCGGTTGGTGGGGTCCACGCGCTGCACCTCGCGCAGGAGGTCGACGGCCTGCTGGTTCTGGTTCGCGTTCAGGTACCGCGCCGACACGTCGAGCATCCCGGCGATCGATACCATCCGCTGCTGCACGTGCTCGCTGTCGGCCGCCGCGGGGGCGGGGAGCGCCAGGATGCGGCGGAAGGCGTTGACCGCGCGCGGGTTGTCGCCGCGCATCCCCGAGAACACGCCGATGTAGTAGACCGCGTCGGTGAGCGTGCTGTCGATCGCCGTGGCCTGCTCCCAGGTGGCGAGGGCGGCCGTGGTGTCGTTGCGCTGGAACGCCTCGAGGCCCGTCTGCACCAGCTGCCCGGCGACGAGCTTGCGCGCCGGCGCCACCTCGGCGGCGAACTCGGGGCACAGCTCCACCGTGCGGCGGAAGAGCGAGTCGGCGCGCAGCGGCTGGTTCAGCCCCGCCGCGGCCTGCGCGGCCACGAAATGGACGAACGGGTCGCTGGCGTTGGTGGTCACGCCCTGCATGGCCTGGGTGTAGCCCTGCTGGTAGAACTGCTGCTTCTGCGCCGGCTGGATCGGCAGCAGGGCGCGGTTCAGCGTGCCCTGCGCGGTGCCGGCGTCGCGGCTGGGGCGCGCGCCGCTGGCGCACGTCACCTGCGGGAGCGAGCTGGCGCCGCTATTGCGCTGCGCCGCCGCGCCCCCGCCGCCCAGCGCGGTGGCCAGCACCGCCGCGCCCAGCGCGAACAGCAGCCCGTTCTTCGTGTTCATCTGGATCTTTCCCCTGGTGGGTTGTCGTTGCGCCGCCCGGGCCGCGGGCGGGTCTGGTAAAAACGCTTCGGCGGCGGCTAGCCTTCGGCCGCCACCCCCTCCGACAGCATCGCCCGGTACGCCGCCAGCGGGGTGATCCCCAGCCGGGCGGCGGCGCGCGCCACGTCTTCGTATTCGGGCTTGGCCCGCTCGCCCCCGCCCGGGAGCGTCGAGCGCTTCACCCGCACCTCCTCGCCGCGCCAGCGCACCGTCTCCACGCGGCGCGGCAGCACCGTGCGTGCCGCCGCCCAGTGGCGCACGCCGATCGACGAGCCCGCGTGGAAGAGCGCGCCCGTCACGGCGTCGAGCGTGGCAGGCTCGGCCAGCGCCTCGATGCGCACGCCGGGGCGGCCCTTCTTCATCACCAGCGGCGTGGCGGTGCAATCCAGGGCCCCCGCCGCCAGCACGGCCTCCATCAGCGGCGGCACGTACTCGCCCGGCAGGTCGTCCACGTCGCACTGGACGACGACCACCCGGGCGGCGTCACCCGCCTCGGCCCGCGGCTCCACCAGGATCAGGCGCAGCACGTTGGGCCGGTCCTGCGGGTCGCGCGTTCCGGCGCCGAAGCCGCTGGCCACCGGCGTGTACGCGGCCGGCGCGGCGCGCCCCCCGGTGAGCGCCGCGAGCAGGGCGGCACCGGTCGGCGTCGTACACTCGCCTTCGAACGAAGGGTCCGTTACCTCGATGCCGTGCAACAACTTGAGCACCGCCGGAGGGGGCACGGGAAAGTGCCCGTGCGCCATGTCGACCCAGCCGCGCCCCAGCGCCACGGGGCGCGTGTAGTACTCGGTCACGCCCAGCTCGGCGCACCCCGCCACGGCGCAGAGGATGTCGATGATGGCGTCGAGCGCGCCCACCTCGTGAAAGTGGACGCGCTCCACCGTGGTGCCGTGCACCGAGGCCTCTGCTTCCGCCAGCAGGGTGAAGGCGTGGACCGCCCGCTCCCGCACCTCGGGCGCGGCGCCCGTGCCCTCGATGATCCTGACCACGTGGTGGAGGTGCCGGTGCGCGTGCTCGTGCGGCAGCTCCAGCAGCAGGCGCGTGGCGGCGATCCCCTTGCGGTCCACGCGCTCGGCGCCGATGCGCACGTCGCCCAGCTTCAGCGCGGCCACGAAGCCCTGCAGCCACTCCAGCGGCAGCCCCAGGTCCAGCAGCGCCGCGACCGTCATGTCGCCGCTGATCCCCGCGAAGGGGTCAAAGATCAGTCCGCGCAAGTCTCCCGTCCATTTGGCTTGGAGGCG
The DNA here is from genome assembly GCA_035630095.1 of Longimicrobium sp. Lineage (GTDB taxonomy): Bacteria > Gemmatimonadota > Gemmatimonadetes > Longimicrobiales > Longimicrobiaceae > Longimicrobium. The sequence goes on along the minus strand of DASQLJ010000355.1, from coordinate 11,668 downwards.
CGCAAACTACCCCGCCCGCGAGTCTCCGTCAAACGCACGAGGCCGTGCGGATCTGACCGGCGGCCGGGGGACCGGGCGTCGCGGCGCGGCTCAGGGCGCCGGGGCGGGCGCGCGCAGCCGCTGCTCGACGAGCTCGACCAGCGCCGCCTCCAGCTTTCCCGTGGTGCCGCACTCCACCGGGCTGGCTGTGACGTTGCGCCGGTTGGCCCGCGCGTCCATCTGCGTGAGCATCACGGTGGTGCCGTCGTTCTCGGGCCGCAGCTGCACGAGGATCGCGAAGGTGACCAGCCCGGTGACGGCCAGGTTGCCGCCGAAGCTGTCTTCCTGGCAGGCGAAGAACTCGGTGTTCGGCCGCCCGAAGAGCCGGCCGCGGACCTGGAGGTACGGGGTGAAGTAGTCGTTCGGGCGCCCCGTCGCCGCCACCAGCGGCAGCCCCACCTCCGCATACACCTGCCGCAGCGCCTCGGCGACGCGCTCGGGCGGCGCGCCAAGCGGATGCTCGCCCCGCGGCACGTCGCCGCGGAAGCCGACGATCAGCGTTCGCTCGCGCTCCTGTGCCGCCGCCGGCCGGATGGCGCACGACAGCAGGGCGAGGACCAGCGCGGCGGAGGCGATGAACGCCGGGGGAGATGGACGGCGGTTCGGGAGGCGCATCGATGGATCTGCTCGGGGGATGAATGCCGCGGCCCAGCAAGGAAGGAAGCCGACGCATGGACGCGAACGATGCCACGAACGGCACCATCTTACGCACGCCGCGGCGACGCGGCCAACCCGTTGCGGGAGCGATCCTCGCTGTCGACGGCCGGAATCGGCGTGGACCTGGATCGCGCCGGGTAGGCGCCTGCGCGCCAGCGGCTGGGGCGCACGATCCGCACGCGACGACTTCATGTTTCCCGGCGGACGAAGAGGCGGGGCTGGTCGAGCGTCCACGCGGGGTGATGACCGGTCCGAAAGCCGAGCAGGACACGGAGCCCAGACGACTCCGTGTCCCGCGGATCGACCCGGAACCGTCGCGGGCGGTGCCTACTCGGGCGTGGGCGCGGCCGGAGGGGTGGCGGGGCGGGGGGCGGACTCGGCCAGGATCTCCTGCACGCGCACCCCGATCTGCTGGGCGACGCGCTGCTCCAGCTTGCCCGTGCTGTCGCAGGTGACGGGGGTGGCGCTGGTGCTGCGGCGCTGGGCGCGCGCGTCGATCTGCGTGTGCAGCACGCTGCCGCCCTGCGGGTCCGCCGCCACCCGCGCGCGCAGGGCCATGTTGATCCGCCCCGTGGCCGTCAGGTCGTTCAGCAGGTCGCCCGAGTTGCACGAGAAGAACTCGGCGTTGGGGCGGTTGAACAGCCGGCCGCGCAGGTTCGCGAAGGTGCTGACGAACTCCATCCCGGCCGAGTTCGAGGCCTCCGACGCCTCGAAGCCCATCTCGCCCAGCACCTCGGCCGTGGCGCGCCAGAGCACGGCCGGCGGCGCGGCGACGCGGGTGTCGGTCGACGCCACGTCGTTGCGGAAGAGGCCGGTGCCGCCGGGCCCGCCCGAGCCCGCCCCGCGCATGCCCCCGCCCGAGCCCGACATCTGGGTGCTTCCCTGCGCGGCGGCGGGAGCGCTCGCCACCGCGGCGAGCATCACGGCCAGCGCGGCCACCCCGCCCAGCCGCGCCAGGCGCGCGAAACGCGTGTCGAAAGCGTGCTTCATCTGTTTCTTGGAGGTTGCGAGGTCTTGAAAGCGCAAGCGCCCGTCCGCCCACGCCGGTCTGGACTGACGGTGACCGAGGTGCCAGTCACGCACGTGCGGAACGAAAAATAGCCGGTCCGCGCTGGTCGGTGAAGCTCCGCGCGACAAAAAGTGACCTGCCCCCAGGCTACGGCCGCCTCACCCCATGCGTCGGAAGCCGGCGCCCGCTCGCGGAGAGCGGCCCCGTCCAGCTCCCACCTGCGATGTGGAACCCGCCGTCTTCACCCGCGGTTCCAGCGCGTCCCACGACGATGCGCGGGGGTCGCGACGGGCGCCTCCGCGCGAGCCGAAGGAGCCGGCGCGAAGCGCCCCTGGTCCCTCTCCCAGGTCGTTTGGGGGAGAGGGACAGCCGCGAAGCGGCAGGGTGAGGGCCCGCGGCGTGGAGGGACGCGAGAAGGGGCGGCCTCGCGGCCGCCCCTTAATCGTCCATCGACCCTGCCGCGGATCAGACCGCGGCGAGCTCGGCCTGCGGGCGCTCGGCGCCGGCGTCGCGGCGCTCGTGGGGGTTGGCGGGGCCCATGTCGTGCTCGCCGCCCGGGTACACGAAGCTGTCGCGCGGCGCGTAGAACGACGAGCCGGCCACCACGTTCAGCGGCGTGGCGGGGCGCAGCGCGTACACCGGGTGCGTGGGATCCAGGAACTCGATCGCGGTCACGCGGAACTGCGTCACCAGCTCGCCCACGTACGGGTAGTTGCCGCTCACCAGCCGGTCGCCCACGCGGGTGATGTAGCGCAGGTGCCCGGCGAGCGTGAGGTCGGCCGTGTCGCCCACCTCGGCGCGGGTGCGGATGATCGGCCTGTCGTCCACGTACGTGGTCGCGGTCACCACGCCGCCGGAGACCTCCAGGGTGGTGCGGCCCGGGGTCGCCGGCACGCCGCGCTCGCGGGCGTACTGGCGCACCGTCTCGCTCGAGTTGAAGTAGTGCGTGAAGAAGCGGCCCGGGGTCACGCCGTCGGGCGCGGGGTTGTCGGCCACGTCCAGCCCCAGGTAGGTGAGCGAGTAGGCACCGAAGCCGGTGGTCTGCTCGGCGCTGTCCACCACGTACTGGTTCATGTAGATGGCGTGGTTGGCCGCGGGCTTCAGCGCGGGCGGCAGCAGGCGGGCGGCGGCCTGCGGGTCGGCGGGGATCCAGCTGGTGTACAGCATGCGGCTGTTCAGCACCATCTGCGGAGACGCGAGCTTGCTCGACATGGTCGTATCCTCTCGGTAAGCGGGGTCGGAAGATTGGGTCCGGCCTCGCCCGATCATCGTTGTTTCGGGCGAACCGCGCACCGCCCGGCGGACACTCGCCGCCGGCCCGGTGCACGCCATGACCACAGGCAGCTTCCCTGCCCCGAGGTGGCACGGCGGTGCCATAAAACCGAAGTTGTTGGCGGATTTGAAGATGCGGAGCCGCGAGGCGCGCTGAAACTTTTTCGGGGGATGTCACGCGCTGCGGCAGGGCAGGTACATCGCGTGGCGGCGGCGCCCCAAGCGCTGGAGACGGTGTCCAGATGCACGAAGAGCGGGCCCAAACGGCCCGCTCCTTCCCATCATTCCGCGATCCCGCGGAGGCCATTCCAGGTTTTTCCGCAGCGTTCGGGATTGTGCTGTCAGGCGGACGGGCGGGCGGTGGACGGAATGTCATGATTCGCGTGAGGGATTCGCGCCCGAAGGGCCGAGACACCGGCGCGCCCGCGCTGGTCCTTTGGATCCGACGCGAGGCCCGGCGCGCCGGGGGCTCGGCGCCGTTGGCAACGGTCGTTTCGTTGCCTACGGCGCGCGAAGCCCGGCCCGGAGCGCAGCGGAGGGACACGCCCGACCCCCGCCGTTCGTCCTTCCAGAACGTCGCCTGGTAAGATGGGATCAGTGGCGGAACAGCCGGCGGCCGGTGAACACCATCGCCACGCCGTGCTCGTTGGCGGCGGCGACCACCTCCTGGTCGCGCATGGAGCCGCCGGGCTGGATGATGGCGCGCACGCCGGCCTCGGCCGCCGCGTCCACGCCGTCGCGGAAGGGGAAGAAGGCGTCGGAGGCGAGCGCCGCGCCGGCCAGGTCGAAGCCGTTGTCGCGCGCCTTCATCACCGCGATGCGCGAGCTGTCCACGCGGCTCATCTGCCCCGCGCCGATGCCCAGCGCCTGGCCGCCGCGCGCCAGCAGGATCGCGTTCGACTTCACCGACGCCACCGCGCGCCAGGCGAAGCGCAGGTCGTCCATCTCCTCCGCCGACGGCTGCCGCTCCGTCACCGTCTTCCATCCATCCTCCGGAAAGCGCATCGAGAGCCGCGCCTGGGCCACGAAGCCGCCGCGCACGCGCTTGAAATCCACCTCGTCCACGCTGGTCGACGGGGGGAGGACGAGCAGGCGCAGGTTCTTCTTCTCCGCCAGCACCGCCCGCGCGCGCTCGTGGAACGACGGCGCCACCACGGCCTCCACGAAGTGGGGGCGCAGCAGCGTGGCCGCCTGCTCCGTCACCTCCACGTTGAACGCGATCACCGAGCCGAACGCGCTGGTCGGGTCCGTCGACAGTGCCTTGCGGTACGCCTCGGCCGCGTCGGCGCCCACGGCGATGCCGCACGGCGTGTTGTGCTTGATGATGGCGCACGCGGCCAGCCCCGTCCCCTCCCACGCCGAGACCGCGAGCAGCGCCGCGTCCACGTCGATCAGGTTGTTGAACGACAGCTCCTTGCCGTGAAGCTGCCGCAGCTCGCCGAGTCCACCGCCGCCCGCGCCTTCGCGGTAGAAGGCGGCCGGCTGGTCGGGGTTCTCGCCGTAGCGAAGGTCCTGCACCTTCTCCAGCTCCAGCGCGATCGACGGCGCGAACTCCATCCCCCCCGTTCCTTCGCCCGAGACGCCGGCCCTGCCACCGTCGACGGAGCCGAGGTAGGCGGCGATGGCGGCGTCGTAGGCCGAGGTGTGCGCGTAGACCTTCGTCGCCAGCTCGCGGCGGAGGGCGCGCGCCTCCACGTTGCCCGCGTCCAGCCCGGCGAGCACGCGGCCGTAGTCCGCCGGGTCGACGACGACCCAGACGCTCTCGTGGTTCTTGGCGGCCGAGCGCAGCATCGACGGCCCGCCGATGTCGATGTTCTCGATCGCCTCGTCTACCGTCACACCCGCGCGTGACACCGTCTCCACGAAGGGGTAGAGGTTGACGGCGACCAGGTCGATCGGCGAATAGCCGTGCTCGCGCATCTGCGCGACGTCGTCGGCGTTGGCGCGGCGGCCCAGCAGGCCGGCGTGGATGGCGGGATGCAGCGTTTTCACACGCCCCTCCATCATCTCCGGATGACCCGTGACCTCGGCCACGTCCATCACCGCGACGCCGGCGTCGCGCAGGGTGCGCGCGGTGCCGCCGGTGGAGAGCAGCGTCCACCCGCGCTCCACCAGCGTGCGGGCGAAATCCACCAGCCCCGTCTTGTCCGACACGCTCAGCAGCGCCCTGGGCATCTGTATCTATCGAAAGAAAAAGGTTGATCGAACGACGTGATTGCGACGGCCCGACCTGGCTCACCAGACTCCGCGAGCCCCACCCCCGGCTCGCCGAGGCTCGCCGACCCCTCCCCCGAAACAGACCGCGAAACAGACCGGGGGAGGGGTGGGTTTGGCGCCGGGGCGACTACTCGCCCGTCGACCCGGGCTCCGCCAGGAGGGCGCGGACGGAGGAGTCGGGCGGCACGCGGGCGGTGAGCAGGTCGAAGCACACCTCGCCCGCCGGCGAGGCGGACGCGTGATCGCCGCTCGCCAGCGCTTCCACGGCGAGCGGGAGGATGCGGTGCTCCACGGCCAGCACGCGCAGCGCCAGCGCCTCGGGCGTGTCGCCGGGGAGCACGGGAACGGGCCACTGGAGGACGATGGAGCCCTCGTCGTAGCGGTCGGTCACGTGGTGCACCGTGGCGCCGCTGACGCGCACGCCGCTCTCCAGCACGGCGCGGTGCACGCGGATCCCGTACATCCCCTTCCCCCCGAAGGCGGGGAGGAGCGCGGGGTGGATGTTCAGCATCCGCCCCTCGTAGCGCCGCACCACCTCCAGCGGGATGAGCTGCAGCCAGCCGGCCAGCACCACGATGTCGATGCGGTGCCGCTCCAGCTCGTCCAGCATCCGCGCCGCCAGCGCGTCCACGCCGATCTCGCGCGCGTCGAGCACCACGGCCGGGACGCCGGCGCGCGCCGCGCGCTGCAGCGCGGCGATCCCCGCGCGGCCGCCGATCACCAGCTCCACGCGCGCGGCGGGGGCGGGCGCGGGGTTGAAGCGGGCGATCAGCGCCTGCAGGTTGGTGCCCCCGCCGCTGGAGAGGACGGCCACGCGCTTCGGCTCGCGCAAACGAGTGCTCCGGTCAGGGAAAAGTCGGCCGGAAGATAGGCCGGGCGCCGGAGAGCGTCAAACCATCCGTCCCGCCGCCGGGCCATCCGCGCCGCGCCGGACGCCGTCGCTCCCCGGGGGCTTGAGGCCGCCGCCGGGACGCCGTTCAATCCATGTGGATGAGCGGACGCCGGGATGTGCGGCGGCCGCCATCTTCCCACGTCAAGATACCCCCGGCTGGAACGTTGAATGCAGTCGACCACCGGCGCGGCACTCCCGCGAGGGCATTGACGTTTCGACCGAGCAGTCCCGATCTTCCCCTGTGGCTCCGTTACGCACACGGACCGCAATCGGCATCCCCGGCACCCACGTGCAGCCATGCGCAAATCCCTCGTCCTCTCCATCCTCTGCGGCACGCTGCTGCCGCTGGCGCTCACCGCCCAGTCCACCCCGCCCGCGGGCGTCGAGGTGCGCGGACGCGTCGTGGACGCCGCGACCGGCGAGCCGGTGAGCGGCGCGCTGGTGGAGCTGCGCGACACCGACCGCAGGGCCGTGTCGGACACGGCCGGGGGCTTCGTGATGCGCGGGGTGCCGACGGGCACGCACCCGTGGACCATCTCGCGCCTCGGCTACGCGAAGTGGGAAGAGACCGAGCAGGTGGAGGAGGGCGACGAGTTCACCATCGCCCTCCTCCCCCGCCCCGAGATGCTGGAGGGGATCCGCGCCGTGGCCAGCCAGCTCGACCACCGCCGGCTGACCTCCGGCGTGGCGGTGCGGAGCGTGGACCACGTGACCCTGGCGCGCGCCACGGCGCCCTCCGCGCTCGAGGCGGTGAAGGACTATCTCGACGTGACCGGCATCCACTGCCCCACCACGCGCCTCAGCAGCAACAACAACACGCCCACCACCGGCAGCGTCATCACCCGCACCACCAACACGCGCGCCGGCGCCATCCAGGACGACCCGGGCGACCGCGGCTGCGCCTGGATCCGCGGCCAGATGCTGCGGCCCGTGGTGTTCGTGGACGAGCAGCGGACGAACGGCGGGCTCACCGACCTGGCCAACTACCGCCCGCAGGACCTCTACACGGTGGAGTCGTTCTCCGGCGGGCGGATGATCCGGGTGCTCACGGTGGCGTTCGCGGAGCGCGTGGCCCGCAGGCGCGCGCAGATCCGGCCGCTGTCGTTCTGACCCGCGCGGGCTGGGCGAAAGACGAGGGCTCCGTTCACCGCGAACGGAGCCCTCGGTCGTTTCGGTCCTCCGGCGCCGACCAACCCCGACTACGCTCGGGATCAACCATGCAAACCCGCGGAGATGTCATCCTGAGCGGTGCCGCTGCACAGACCTTTCGTCTGCACCAGTGCCCGGCGGCGCCCGAAGGATCTAAACCATCACTCCGAGCGACAAGCGGCCCGTCGCTCACAGGCCGAGTTTAGATCCTTCGGCCTGCGACCGACCGCTCATTCCGCCACAACGGTGTGGTCGGCCTCAGGATGACATTTTCGAGGTCGGGGAGGAATGCACGGTCGATCTCCCGATCAGGGATCAGGCGAAGCTGCTGCCGCCGTAGTTGCCCACGATGAAGGGGTTGGTGACGCGCTCGTGGCCCACGGTGGTCTCCGGGCCGTGCCCGGTGTGCAGCGTGGTCGCGTCGGGCAGGGTGAGCACCTGCTCGCGGATCGAGCGCATCAGCGTGGCCAGGTCGCCGCCGGGAAGGTCGGTGCGGCCGATGGAGCCGTTGAACACCACGTCGCCCACGATCGCCACGCCATCGCCCACCAGGATCACGTGGCCCGGCGCGTGGCCCGGCGCGAACCGCACCACCAGCTCGCACTCGCCGAAGCGCACCGCGTCACCCGTGGCGAGGGGGTGGTCCACCGGCGGCAGCGGGTCCATGCGCAGCCCGAACCACTCGGCCTGCATCGGCGCGGCGCGGTAGAGCTCGTCGTCGGCGGGGTGGAGGTAGATCGGCGCGCCCGTCTCCGCCTTGGCCAGCGACAAGCCCTCGACGTGGTCCACGTGCGCGTGGGTGAGCACGATCGACTGGATGTCGACGCCGAGCCGCCTGGCCTCGGCGAGCATCTGCGGGGTGGCGGCGCCGGGGTCCACCAGGATGCCGGCGTTGGTGGCGGCGCAGGTCAGCAGGTAGCAGTTCTCGCTGAACACGCCGCCCGTGAACGCGCGGACCACCACGTCGCCGCGCGGCTCAGGCACCGATCGCCCCCAGGATCTCCTCGGCGTCGTGGGCGCCGGGGGCCGCGTAGGCGATCCTGCCGTCGGGGCCGATCACGTAGGTGGCGCGCGCGACACCGCCGTTCTCCTTGAGCACGCCGTACGCGGCGGCGATGCGGCTCCCCTCGTCCACGATCAGCGGAAAGTCGAGCATGTACTTGTCGGCGAACTTGCGGTGGCTCTCCATCCCGCCCGGGTTCACGCCGAAGCGGCGCACGCCGGCCGCCTCGTACTCCTCGCGCTCGTCGCGGGCGGCGCACATCTGCCGGGTGCAGCCGGGGGTGTCGTCCTTGGGATAGAACATCAGCAGCACCGACCGGGTCCCGCGGAAGTGGGCCAGCGACACGCGGCCGCCGTCGGTGGTGGGCGCGTCGAAATCGGGCGCTTCGGCACCGACGGGGAGCAGCTCTTCGGCCATCTGTGGCTCCGTTACAGGTCAGAAGGGTGGATGCCGCGGGCGACAAGTTGATGTCGCCGGCGAACGGGTGCAACGGGTACGATCCCGTGGAGTTGCCGCTGTGGACGTGCGGACGGAAAGGGGCTAACCACGTGGGGCTTCGCCCGAGCAGCGGAGGGAGTGGAGGATACGGAGCACTACCACGCCGTTCTCCGTTTCCTCCGCTTTCTCCGTTGCTCCGTGTTCATGCCGTTGGGGATTTCGATCCCGCGCTCAGTCGCCGATGCGGGCTTCCACGGCGTGGCCGGCGGCCATCAGCGCGGCGGCGGCTTCGCGCAGGCGCTCCTGCTTCACCATCACGTAGTCGGTGTCGTACGTCATCACCGCGAACAGGCTGATCCCCGCGTCGGCCAGCGGCTGGGCGATGCGCGCGAACACGCCGGTGAGGGCGAAGTCCAGCGGCCCCTTCACCTTGAGGCACCGCCACCCGCCCTCGCGCCGCACGTCGGCCGGCACCAGGTCCGCGCGGCAGACGATGGAGAGCTCGTCGCGGGTGCGGGTGACGCAGGCGATCTCGCCCATCCACGCCCAGTGCGGCACCACCGTCTCCGCGTCCAGCCGGCAGACGGCGAACGTCTCGCCCAGCAGCGTCAGCGTGAGCGCCGGCGCGGCTGGGGTGACCTGGAGATCGCGAACCTGGGCGAGCGGAGTGGGCATCGACGTGGCGCTCCATCAATCCACGGAAGATTCTGCCACTGGATGATGGAGCAGCTTGGCCGTTGAGGCAATGGGAGATGCGTCCCCTCGTGTAGCAGGAGGGAACGATTCGGGGTTGACCGGGCGGCGCGGGAGTTGCAAGGTGATACAAACATTGAACAACCGTCGGAGCGACCCCCTGTCCCCCGCGCGCATGCAGACCGCCGCCCCGCCCGCATCGCGAATCGTCGCCGCCGTGGACCCGGGCCACGCGGTGGTGCGGCTGTTCGACGCCTGCGCCCCCGAGCTGTTCGCGCTCGCGCTGGCCGTCTCCGGCGACGCGGACGCCGCGGAGGCGGCGGTGTTCGATGCCTTTGCCGCCGCGATGGACCTCCCCGCCCCGCCCACCCGCGCCGCCATGGCCATGCGCGTGCGCACCGCCGCGCTCGCCCGTGCGCCGGTGGAGCGGGCGGGTGCCGCCAGGGGCGCGGACGGCGAGCGGTGCGCGGTGGAGCTGGCGTGCTACGCGCGGCTCACCGTGGCGGAGATCGCCGCGGAGCTCGGCATTCCGCCCGGCGAGGTGATGCGCAGGCTCTCCGCCGGCCTTCGCTCGCTCGCCCGAACACCGGCGATGGCCGCGGGCTAAGAAGAGGGGCTCCGGATCCAACGATCCGGAGCCCCTCTTCCGTCATCCACCTACTGGAGCGTTAACCGCTTCGGAAGCATCGTTCTGGTTCCGGCCACCTACTGGCTCTCACAGAGGCCACAGAGGACAGAGATTTCCTCCGTGTCCTCTGTGGCCTCCGTGAGAAATCATTGGCACCCGATTTCCGGCACGATCCCTGGTGATCGGGGATTACGCGCAGCCGCAGCCGCTCTTGCGCAGGCCGGCCAGCTCCAGCTCGGCCTCTTCGTCGCTCTGGCCCACCCAGCCGCCGTTGAGGTCGAGCATGCGGCGGAGCGAGCGCTCGGCGCGCACGCGGATCTCCTCGTCCAGCACCAGCTCGTGGCGCACGTGGTCCAGGCACCAGGCCAGCTTGGCCAGCGTGTTCACCTTCATGTTCCCGCAGATCGCCGCGCCGGAGAGCGGCACCAGCGTCTTCTCGGGGAAGCGCGCCTTCATCCGGTCCACGATGCCGCGCTCGGTGCCGAAGATCACCGCGTCGTTCTGCTCGGCGATGTCCACCATCTTCGCGGTGGAGGCGATCACGTCGGCGTGGGCCAGGAGCTCGGCGCGCGCCTCGGGGTGGATCACCACCAGCGCCTTCGGGTGGCGCTTCCTGGCCTCGGCCAGCTCGTCGAGCACCAGGTCGTCGTGCACGTAGCAGTAGCCGTCCCAGGCCACGATGCTCCCCGGCTTCACCTCGCCCGCGCCTTCCTTCCCCGCGACCACGTAGGGCCGGCCGCTGCGCTCCGCCGCGTACTTCGCCAGGTTGCGGTCGGGGACGAAGAGGATCGTGCGGTCGGCCGGGATGGTGTTCACCACCTGCACCGCGTTGGCGCTGGTGCAGCAGATGTCGCTCTCGGCCTTCACCTCGGCCGTGGAGTTGACGTAGGCGACCACGACGGCGTCGGGGTACGTCGCCTTCAGCCGGCGCAGCGCGTCGCCGGTGACGAAGTCGGCCATCGGGCAGCCGGCGCGCAGGTCGGGCATCAGCACCGTCTTGCCCGGCGAGAGGATCTTGGCCGTCTCGGCCATGAAGTGCACGCCGCAGAACACGATCACGTCGGCGTCGGTGCGGGCGGCCTCCTGCGAAAGCCCCAGCGAGTCGCCCAGGTAGTCGCTGACCTCCTGGATCTCCACGCGCTGGTAGTTGTGCCCCAGGATCACCGCGTTCAGCTCGGCCTTGCGCGCGGCGATGCGCGCGGCCAGCTCCTCGCGGGGAAGCGCCGCGTATTCCAGCGGCGTGCTGAGCTTGTCGGCGATCTGGACCATCCTCACCTCCGTTCATCGTAATCGCGACGCCCGGAGCAACCGGGTCGCGGACGATCTCTACGCTCTCGTAACGGACTTCGTCGAAACGGTAACGTTCTCGACACGAGAAAGATCGCAGGATGCGGAGATGTGCGCAAGGGTGGACGGTAGGCGGTAGAAGGAATCCCTAGCGTGGGTGAAGAATTTCGAAGCGTTCATCGGGCTCCGCGGGCCCTCTCCCTGGCGCCTGACGGCGCCTGTCCCTCCCCCAAAACGACTTGGGGGAGGGACGGGGGGCGCTTCGCGCCGGCTGGTTCGGTGTGGGGCGGGACTCGGGGCGTTTCGTCGAATCCGCTCGGAGGATGGCGCAAAGCAGAGAGCCCGCGGACCGGTGTGGCCGCGGGCTCTCGCTTTCCTGCTATA
>DASQLJ010000354.1:0-2017 GCA_035630095.1 Longimicrobium sp. | reverse complement strand
TCGCGCGCCAGGTCGGCCCCGCGGTCGGGGTAGGCGCGCAGCATCCGGTCCAACAGATCGGCTGCGCGGAGGATGTTGCCGCCAGCTTCCTCGAAAAGGTCGAAGAACTCGCGGTCGCGGGGAGCGAGCGACAGGCGCATGGGAGCGGCCACGGTAACAGTTGTAAAAGCCGGAACCGGGGTCAGCCGACTTCGATGCTGGCCCGCTCGATCCGGCTCGCGTGCACTTCCCCGGCCGGCCCCAGCGCGCCGCGAACGGCCGCCGCGCTGGTCAGATGGTCATATGCCACCCGCCGGTGCTCGATCCGGCCGTCGTCGTGCGCGACGGCGTAGGCCGCGCGCGGATCACCGTCGAAGGGCATGCCCACGCTGCCGGGGTTGACCAGAGCGATCCCGGTCGCGGAGTCGCGCGCGAACGGCAGGTGGGTGTGGCCGAACACGAGCCGGTCCGCCTCGGCCCCCTCCAGCAGTTCCGGTTCATCGGGTGCGGCCTCGGGCAGGAAGCTGCGCACGTCCGAGCCGGGCGACCCGTGGCAGAACAGCGTCGCGCCGTCGGTGTGGGTCGCGGGAAGGGCAGCCATCTCGGCCACCACCTCGCGGCCCAGCATCCCGGCACACCAGGAGATGGCACCGCGCACGGGCTCCGGCGCATCCTCGGGAGCGGCCGTCCAGCGCTCGCCGTTGCCGCGGATCCAGGTGGCGTCCAGTCCCCGCAGGCGATCCAGCGTCTCGGTCGGCCACGCGCCGAACAGCGTGTAGTCGCCTCCGAGCAGCCACCCGTCCACGTCGCCGGCGTCCTGCAGCACCGCCTCGAGGGCGGGCAGGTTGCCGTGAACGTCATAGAGCAGGCCCAGCACGGGCCGCAGGCTAGCGGCGAGACCCGGGCCCGGCGGCCTGGGTCGGGTATCCTGCGCCCCCTCCCGGGCCGTTAGCTCAGCTGGGAGAGCGCCGCCTCGACAAGGCGGAGGTCGCTGGTTCGAGCCCAGCACGGCCCATGATGTCGAGCCCGCTCTACAAGCGGGCTCGACGTGTTCGGATACCGATCTACGCAGGCGGGTCTATTCCGTCAGCCCCACGGCTTCGAGGGCTTCCGCCCTATCCGAGAACAGCAGCCAGCGAACGAGCCTCCCGTCGCGGAGCGTCCATACCTGGGTGTGGGTTTGCTCGAACGGGACGCCGCTGCCCTTGCCCTTGCCGCGCTCCTGAACCTGGATCACCACGTGATCGCCCGCGTCGATGAACTCCTGGGGCTCGGTGGCGTATTCGGCCCAGGTCCCCCAGTACTCCCGGCAGTAACGCTCTACGACCTCTCGCCCCCGGCCCACGGAAATAGTCCCGGGCAGCTCCGCGTTGCGGCTCGCGTCCAGCTCGACGTCCTCGTCGAGCAGATCGAAGAAACGGGTCGGGTCCCCCGAGGTGTAGGCCCAGCGCGCCAGGTCCACGTTGTCCTGCGACATCGCCTACTCCGACAGCCCCACGGCTTCGAGGGCTTCATGTTCGGTGCGAAAGAGACGCCACCATTTCACCTTGCCGTCCTTCAACTCGACGGCCTGCCACACCTTGTTCTCAACCGAAACGCCACCGAGGGTGCCAGCCGTGCGGAAATGAACGATTCCGAGGGCGTCGGAGCCCGGAACTTCGAACACATCGAGCACGTCCCAATGCACGTCGGAGAAAACGCTGAGGACCGTCTCATGCCAGGCACGCACTCCGTCGTGGCCGCGAAAGGTGGCTGCTTCGGCCTCGGCGATCATCGACGTGAACTCGACGTCCTCCGTGACGAGAGCCAGAAACGCGTTCAAATCTCCCGCGCTGAGTGCCCCGAAGGTGGCGTCAGCCACCGCACGGAGTTCGTCTTTCGGCGGGGACATCGCCTGCCCAGTATCCCGCAGACGTCTTGCGCTGCCGTCCGGGCCAGGCGTAGGGATGGGCGGCGTAGTGCCCCCCGCGACCGGCGGTAACCGGCCCGGGGGACGTGGCACCGAGGCGGCAACCTCGGCGCGCAGCGCAAGCTCCCG
>DASQLJ010000353.1:0-3768 GCA_035630095.1 Longimicrobium sp. | reverse complement strand
TCGAGGAGGTGGGGGGCAGCACGCGCACGACCACCGTCCACAGGTTCAGCTCGGTGGCGGGGCGCCCGGGGACCGCGGCGACCGTCCCCGCGACGGGCGTGAAGGTGGCCGTGCGGGTGACCCGCGCGCCGCTGGCCGCGCCGTTCCCCGCGGCGACCGTGTAGCTGCTGGCCGCGATCGCGGTGACCGGGTCGCTGGCGATGGTCACCATCGCCCGCTCCAGCTCGTCGGTGGCGAGCGCGGTGTAGGCCGACTGCACGCGCGCGCGCTGAACCGAGCGCGCGGCGCCGATCCCCAGCGCTTCCACGGCGAGCAGGCCGATCGCGAGGATCACCATCGCGATCAGCACCTCGATCATGCTGAAGCCCGCGTCGGCGCGGGCGGAGGTCTCAGAATTCACGGTAGATCATCCCTACTCCCGAAACCGTGAGGCTGTCGGTGCGCCCCTGGCGGGTGGCACGCACCACGTTGGTCCCGCCGGTCACCAGCATCCCCCGGCTGTCGAAGGTCACCGCGCCCGCGGTGGGCGAGAGCACCAGGTCGGGGTAGTCGACCCGCAGCGACACGGTTCGGCTCTCGCCGCCGGCGGCGCCGGGATCCACCACCACGGCGTAGCTCTTCCCATCGGCCGAGATGGTGAGCCGCGCCCGGGTGCCGGAGCGGATGGCGCGGACACGGGCGTAGTTCAGGTCGCCGGCGACACGGTTCAGCGCGCCCTGGACGGAGCTCACCTTCACCGCGCCCTGAATGCGCGGCACCGCCATGGCGACGGCGATGCCCATGATGACGAGTACGACCAGCAGCTCGGCGAGCGAGAACCCGCCGCGGCCGCGAGGCGCAGAGTGCACGGATGTATGCATGCGCTCCGGCAAGGCGAGGTTCATGCCTGCACGAAAGCGCTTGCACCCTAACGATTTCCGAGCCTCCGCGTATCAGTTTGGAGACGGACTTCTTGCCGGTGCGGAAAAGATTTCCGGCCTCGCCGCCCCTCCGCCCCGCGCACGCAGCCCTTTGCACCGGCCGCATTTCCGCCCGCGCCGCGCGTTTCCCGCCGCGTCGCCCTCTCCCGGCAATGTCGATCCCCCACACGCACACGCGCGCGTCCTCCACGCGCCCCCGCCCGCACATGCACTCCCGCGTCTCCCAAACCGCGCTCCGCGCAACCGTCGAACGAGCCTCGCGCAGTCTGCGAGGCTTCTCGTAGGCGTTGCTGCGGCTTCTTCAGCCGCCGGTGAGGGCCAGTCCACCACACTTACCATTCATCCGCCGGATCAGAACCGACGGTAGACGCGGCCCACCACCGAGATGGTGAGCGAATCGCGCGCGCTGCCCAGCACGCCGCGGATGGTGCGATTGTTGAACGGCGCCAGCAGGCCGCGCGAGTTGAACACCACGCTGTCGGCGTTCGTCGTCGCGAAGCACACCGTCGCCGCGTCGGCCGCGAACGACTCGCGCAGCACGGTCGCGCTCCCCTTGAGGCCGATGCGGTACCCCGCCGCGCCGCGGCCGGCGCAGGGCGAGCCCGGGGTGAAGCGCAGAACGGCGCTGGCCCCGTTGCGCACCGCCGCCATGCGGGTGAACTCGAGGTCCACGGCCAGGGCGTTCATGGCGGCGCGCACGCGCTGGCGGCGCAGCACGCCCTCCAGGCTGGGAACGGCGATGGACATGGCGATCCCGGCGATCACCAGCGTGGCCATCATCTCGAACAGCGTGTACCCGCGCCCGTGGCCCACCGCCGCCTCCCCGCCGCCCTTTGCGGCGCATTTGTATATTTGTGTCCATGTGTTAAGACGCTAAGAGAGCGTGCCTAGCGTAAGCTTCGGCCGTGAGATACGCAAGGTTTTCGTTTACTCCGTTCACGACGGGGGGCGAGACCGACGATTCGCGGCGCCTCGCGGCGCACTGGGATGGAATGCTGGCTCACCAGCGAGGACGCGAACCTTCAGTATCCTACGGGGATTTGGACCACGGGGAACGGAGGAGATGAAGGCAGGGAGTCGCGCGGAAAAGTCTGCCGAGGTGGAGAAACGGGTGCGCCCGCGCAGGTCGACGCACCCGTGCACTCGCGCACCTGTTCAGCGGTGCCTATTCCAGCCCGTAATCGTGGATCTTGTACGACAGCGCGCGGACCGAGAGATCGAGCAGCTCCGCCGCCCTCGTGCGGTTGCCGTTGCAGCGCTCCAGCGCGCGCTCGATCAGCGTCTTCTCCAGCGCGGGGAGGCGGCGCTTGACGGAGAGGTCGCCGTCGTCGTCGCGCAGGTCGAAGAGCTGGCGGCCGCTGCGCACGTGCGGCGGCAGGTGCTCTTCGCCGATCACCCCGCCCGAGAGCACCAGCGCGCGCTCCATCACGTTCTCCAGCTCGCGCACGTTGCCGGGCCACGAATACGCCGCCAGCACCGGGAGCAGCGAGCGGGGGAGCCCCGGCGTCTCCACCCCCAGCCGCTGCGAGTGGCGCCGCACGAAGTGCTCGGCCAGCAGCGGGATGTCTTCCGGGCGCGTGCGCAGCGGGGGGACGTGGATCTGCACCACGTTCACCCGGTAGTACAGGTCGTCACGGAAGCGCTGCGCCTTCACCTCCTCCACCAGGTCGCGCGCCGTTGCCGCCAGCACCCGCACGTCCACCGCGCGCTCGCCCGTGCCGCCCACGCGGCGGATGGTGCGCTCTTGCAGCACGCGCAGCAGCTTCACCTGCAGCGGGAGCGAGAGCTCGCCCAGCTCGTCCAGGAAGAGCGTTCCCCCCTCCGCCTCCTCGAACACCCCCTCGCGCGCACGGTCGGCGCCGGTGAAGGCGCCCTTCTCGTGGCCGAACAGCTCGCTCTCCAGCAGGTTCTCGGGGATCGCCCCCGCGTTCACCGCCACGAACGGCTTCTCGCCGCGCGGGCTGGCGCGGTGGATGGCGCGCGCCACCGCCTCCTTGCCGCTCCCGCTCTCGCCGGTGAGCAGCACGGTGGAGGGGAACGGCGCCACGCGCAGCGCCAGGTCCATCACCTCGCGCATCGCCGCGGAGGCGCCCACCACGCCCTGCACCCCCTCGGCGCGCACCACCTCCTTGCGCAGCAGCGCCACCTCGCGGCGAAGCTGCTCGCGCTCCTCCGCCTTGCGCAGGGTGAGCAGCACCTCGTCGGCGTTGAAGGGCTTGGAGATGTAGTCGTAGGCGCCGCGGCGCATGGCTTCCACGGCGGTGTCGAGGGTGCCGTAGGCGCTCATCATCACCACCAGCGCGGTGCCGCCGGCCTCGTGGAAACGCGCAAGGAAGTCGAGCCCGCCCATCCTGGGCATGCGGATGTCGCAGAGGATCAGGTCCGGCGGCTCGGCGAGCGCCATGCGCAGCCCGGCCTCGCCATCGTCGGCGACCTGCACCTGGTACCCCTCGTCGCGCAGGATGAGGAGGAGGGTGTGGCGCAGGCCGGGCTCGTCGTCGATGACGAGAACGCGTCGGTCGCTCACGGGGCGGAGGCGGTGTGGATGGGAAAGCAGAGCGTGAACACGGCTCCGCCGCCCTGCGCCGAGGTGGCCTCGATGCGGGCGCCGAAGTCTGCCATGGTGCTGGCGACGATGGCAAGGCCCAGACCGGTGCCCTCGCCCGGCGCGCGGGTGGTGAAGAAGGGGTCGAAGATGGCGTCGATGTGCTCGGGGGCGATCCCCTGCCCCGTGTCGGCGATCACCACGCGCACCACCGGGGTGCCGGGCTCGATGGTGGCCGTGTCGCGGTAGGTGCCGTAGCGCGGCCGGCGCAGGTGCGCGTACGAGATCCCCGGCGGGTCGCCG
>DASQLJ010000352.1:0-6988 GCA_035630095.1 Longimicrobium sp. | reverse complement strand
TGAGGCGTGGGAGCTGGCCAACCTGCTGGACCTGGCCGAGGTCTCCACCCTCTCCGCGCTGAACCGCACCGAGAGCCGCGGCGCGCACATGCGCGAGGACTACGAGACGCGCGACGACGTGAACTGGCTGAAGCACACGCTGGTGACGCGGGCCGACGACGGGAGCCTGGCGATCACCTACAAGCCGGTGGTGATCACGAAGTTCCAGCCCAAGGAGCGGGTGTACTGATGAGCAGGCTGACGCTTCGCATCCTCCGCTACAACCCGGAGACCGACGCGGCTCCGTTCTACAAGGAGCACGTGGTGGAGGTGGAGCCCACCGACCGCGTGCTCGACGCGCTGAACATGGTGAAGTGGTACCAGGACGGCGCGCTCACCTACCGCCGCAGCTGCGCCCACGGCATCTGCGGCTCCGACGCGATGCGCATCAACGGCGTGAACCGGCTCGCCTGCAAGGTGCTGGTGCGCGACGTGGGCAGCCACGTGACGGTCGAGCCGCTGATGGGCTTCCGGGTGATCAAGGACCTGGTGGTGGACATGGAGCCGTTCTTCGCGCAGTACCGCAGCGTGCTCCCGTTCTTCATCAACGATTCGCGCCCTCCCGAGCGCGAGCGCATCCAGACGGTGGCGGACCGCGAGCGCTTCGACGACACCACCAAGTGCATCCTCTGCGCGGCGTGCACCACCAGCTGCCCCAGCTTCTGGGCCGACGGCGACTTCGTGGGCCCGGCGGCGATCGTCAACGCGCACCGCTTCATCTTCGACAGCCGCGACGACGCGGCGGCCGAGCGGCTGGACCGGCTGAACGACCGCGAGGGCGTCTGGCGCTGCCGCACCATCTTCAACTGCACCGAGGCCTGCCCGCGCGAGATCAGGATCACGCAGGCCATCGGCGAGGTAAAGAAGGCCATCCTGTACGGCTCCTCCCGGGCGACGACGTGACACGCAGTGCCCGGGGGACGCCACATCCGGTAATCCGCAGAAAGGATCAGTCATGAGCCCGATCGTTTCCACCGCCGTCGATGCCGAGACCAGCCTGCTGCGAGAGGACCGCGGCAGCGATCTCGACGAGTACGTGAACCGCCAGGACGGCTGGCAGCCGGACGAGGATGCGGAGGACGACCTGGCGGACGATGCCGACGACGACGCTCTCGACGACGACGACGATTTCGATGATGATCTCGACGACGACGATCTGGACGATGACGACCTCGATGATGATGACGATGACGATGACATCGAGGACGACATCTTCGACGACGACGGTGAGTTCGACTAGGATGGACGAGCAGGCCAGTGATTCGAAATCACGGTGGTCGTGGCGCGACTCGATGAAGCGCCCCTGCAGAAGACGAGAACCGGCCCCGCGGCAACGCGGGGCCGGTTCTCGTTTCCAGTTTGTGCATTTGTGGCGAGATCGTGCCACGGACCGGCACCGGGTTGCGCTGGTGCACAAATGTGCATACACTTATGCTCACGTACGAATGGGATGTCGTGAAGGCGGCTTCCAACGATCGCAAGCACGGGGTGCGGTTCTCCGATGCTCGAAGCGTTTTCGAAAGACGAGGGGGCGCTGACCACGGAGGACGACACGCCGCACGAAGAACGCTGCGTGATCATCGGCTTCGACTCGTCTGGCCGGCTGCTGGTGGTGGTGTTCACGTGGCGTGGGAAGGAGACGGTCCGGCTGATCTCCGCGCGTCGTGCGACGCGCAGCGAAGCGGACATGTACACGGAGGAGCAGCGATGAAGGCCGAATACGATTTCCGCGGCGCGAAGCGCGGCGCGCTCGATCCGCTCCCGGCCGGCAAGTCGCGGATCACCATCCGCCTCGACGACGACGTGCTCGACTGGTTCCGCGACCACGTGGACCGCGCCGGCGGCGGCAACTACCAGACGCTGATCAACGCCGCGCTCCGCGAGCACATCGACCGGCACTCGCTGGAAGAGCTGCTGCGGCGCGTGGTGCGGGAAGAGCTGAGCCGGGCCGCGTAGATCTCGGGCCGGTCCTTCCGCTGACGCCGGACGTGGAGAGGTTGCCGATGCGGTATGCGATCGTCATCGAACGAAGCTCCAACGGTTTCGGCGCGTTCGTCCCCGATCTCCCGGGGTGCGTGGCGGGTGCCGGGAGCGAAGGCGAAGTCCGCGAGCTCATCCGTGAAGCGATCGAGTTTCACCTGGAAGGGATGCGGCAGAGCGACGAGCCGATTCCAGAGCCGGTGACGCGCGTCGAATACGTGGAGATTCCAGACGTACCCTGACGGTGCGATCGCTCAGTACGACGAAGGGCCCCTCGCGATCCGAGGGGCCCTTCGTCATTCCGCGGTCTTCAGGCAATCACCCGCCGAAGGGCGAGCCCGAGGGCTGCTGCGGCTCCTGCGGGCGCTGCCGCAGGCGCGGCGGGCGGCCGAAGTTGTACTGGAAGGTCACGTGCAACGCGCGCGAGGTGAAGGTGCGCTCGGTGAGCTGGATGATGTTGTCGTCACCCGCCTCCACCCGGAAGCGCTGCTGGTTGAACGGGTCCGACACGCGCACCACCATGGCCATCTTGTCACCCTGAAGCTTCTGGCGCACCGAGAAGTTGGCGACCGCGAAGGCCGCGAACCGCCCCCGCTCGATCGGCATCGGCGCGCGGTAGAAGTACATCGCCGTGAGCGCGGTGCTCGGCGTCACGTTCAGCGTGCCGTTCACCCGCGCCGACCAGGTGACCGCGTTGGAGCCCAGGCTGGCCTCGCCGCTGGTGCCCTCGGTCACCGTCTTGAACACGTTGAACGCCGCCAGGCCGTTGAACTTCTGCCCCAGGCGCAGCGTGCCGTTCAGGTCGGCGCCCCAGCTGGTGCCGGTGTCCAGGTTCTGGAAGCTCACCGACGTCACCTCGCGCCCGGCCACCGAGTCGCGGGTGTTGATGATGATGCGGATGACGTCGCTGGTGCGGCGGTAGAAGGGCGAGAGCTGCACCGAGCCCATCCGCGCCGAGTGCTGGTAGCTGAGCTCCACCCCGTCGGTGTACTCGGGGCTCAGGTTGGGGTTGCCCACGAACACGTTCTGCAGGTCGAAGAACACCGGGAACGGGTTCAGCTCCTGGGTGCCCGGGCGGCGGATGCGGCGCGAGTAGCTCAGCTTGAGCTGGTCCTGCTCGCCCAGCTTGTAGCTGGCCAGCGCGCTGGGGAAGAGGCTGAAGTAGCTGTTGGGGAACTCCTCGCCGGTGCTGGCCAGCGTGAACTGGCGCCCGGCGTACTCGCCGCGCAGCCCGCCCTGCAGCTCCCAGCGGCCCACGTTGTGGCTCAGCACGCCGTACACGGCGTTCACCTGCTCGTCCAGCGCCAGCGCGTTGCTCAGGCTGCTGCGCGTGAAGGTGCCGGTGCCCAGCGAGTCGCGCATCACCTCGAAGTCGCGGTCGGTCCAGCGGGCGTACCCCTTGTAGCCGGTCTCCAGCTTGCTGCGCGCGCCCAGCCCGCGGGTGTAGTCCACCTGCGCGGTGATCTGGCTGTTGAGCGCGTCGGTGCGGTTGATCTCGGCGTCCACCACCGAGTTCGCCAGGCCGGGCGACTGGCGCCACAGGTCGGTGCGGTCGTCGTCGCGGGTGCGGTTGTAGCGCAGCTCGGCCGAGAGCTCGTGGCGCTGCGGCTGCAGCGTGCGCTTCCACGCCAGCGTGCCGTCGAACATGCGGCTGTCGTTCTCGCTGTCGCGGACGCGGTCGTAGCGGTCCAGCACCAGGCGGGTGGCGTCGAGCTCGTTGTACCGGCTCAGCGACTCGTCGGTGGCGCCGCGCACGTTCACCAGCAGCGAGCTCGACAGCACGTCGCGCGGGCTGAGCCGGTAGTCCAGGCTGCCGTTGAAGTTGTGGCCGCCGTTCCCCGTGCCGCCCGAAAGCTGCTGCTCGGTGAACGACAGCGGGGCCGCCAGCGCGCCCAGCCGGGTGCGGTTGTTGATCCCCTCCATCGCCCGGTTGTCGCTGCTGAAGCCGTAGCTGAAGAACCAGGTGGCGGGGCCGCGCTGGTATCCCAGGTTCCCCGACGTGGTGTAGCGCTCGGCCGTGGACGCCGCCAGCGTGAGCCCGCCGCTCAGCCCCAGGTCCACGTTCTGCTTGAGAACGACGTTGATGATCCCCGCCATCCCCTCGGGGTCCTGCCGGGCACTCGGGTTGGGCACCACCTCCACCCGCTCGACGGTGTTGGCGGGGAGCTGCTTGAGGTACGCGGCGAGCTGCGCGCCGCGGATCGGCGAGGGGCGGCCGTTGATCTGCACCACCACGTTCTCGTTGCCGCGCAGGCTCACGCGCCCGTCGGCGTCCACCTGCACGCTCGGCACCGCCTCCAGCACCTCGCTGGCGGTGGTGGCCGCGGGAGCCACGGAGCGCGTCTGGTAGGTGTTGCGGTCGGGGGCGATGGCCACCGCCTGGCGCTCGCCGGTGGCGGTGATCCCGGCCAGCGCCACGGCGCCGCGCGCCAGGCGGATGGCGCCGGCGTTCACCGTGGGCGCGGCCGGCGTGACGGTGACGGTGGCGCTGGTGTGCGGGGTGTAGCCGATCATGCTCACCCGCAGGTAGTACGCGCCCGGCCGCAGCCCGTCGATGCGGAAGCTGCCGTCGGGGCGGGCGATCGCGCCGGCCACCAGCGCCGAGTCGGCGCGGCTCCACACTGCGACCGAGGCGGCCGCGACGGGCGTGTTGCCCTGCGCGTCCACCACGGTGCCGCGGATCTCACCGGGGCCGGCGGCGGGCGGCTGGCCCGCGGGCGGGCGGCCCTGCGGCGTCTGTGCGGCCAGCGGCGCGGCGGCCGCGAGCAACGCCAGCGCGAGCACGCCGGCGGATATGCGCTTGATCGGGGACGTAGCCGTCCGGCCGTCCGTTGCGGGTTCGGCGCTGAGGCGGTTCATCATCGAGTCTCCTGCGGGAAAGGCGGCCGGCCGAGTGGTCGACCACGATGGGGATGAGCATGCTACGGGCGGCCGTCCCGGAAGGTTTCAAGATGTGGCGCAAGGGTGCGCACGAGCGTCCGGCCTCGACCGTCCGGGGCTGATGGACGGCCGGATTCGCGGCATCCGGGTGATGGAATCCCCCCGCCGTGCTTGCCGCGGGAAGGCGGCGGTGCCAACATCTCCCGCTCCCCGTCCACTGATCGACATCCCCAACCGCCTTCTCCCGATGACCTCCAGGCTCACCCGCCGCGACTTCGTGCGCACCGGCGCCGCCGCGGCCGCCGCGGCCGCGCTCCCCACGCCGGCCTTCGCCGCGCCCGCCGTGCACCTGCGCGGGGCCGCGCGGCCGGTGGTGATCGCGTCGGGGAACGGGCACCACTTCAAGAACGGCGGCGACGCCACGGCGGTGCAGAAGGCGTTTTCGATGATGGCCGCCGGATCCGACGTGCTGGACGCGCTGGTCGCCGGCGTCAACATCGTGGAGCTCGACCCCGCGGACGACTCGGTGGGGTACGGCGGGCTGCCGAACGCGGAGGGCGTGGTGCAGCTCGACTCGTGCGTGATGCACGGGCCGCGCAAGCGCGCCGGCGGCGTCGCGGCGCTGGAGGGCGTCCGCACGCCCTCCCTCGTCGCGAAGGCGGTGATGGAGAACACCGACCATCACCTGCTGGTGGGCGACGACGCCCAGACCTTCGCGCGGCAGATGGGGTTCACGGTGGAGGACGACCTCAACACCCCCAACTCGCGCCGCCTGTGGCTGGAATGGAAGCGGCGGGTCGACCCGGCGCACTTCCTCGACCCCGCGCGGCGCGTGGAAGCCGGGCGCCGCGCGGGGGAGGAGATGGTGGCCGAGGGGCTGATCCGCGCGAACCACTACTACGGCACCATCAACTGCAACGGCACCAACGCGCGCGGCGAGATCTGCGGCGTGACCACCACCAGCGGGCTGGCGTGGAAGATCCCCGGCCGCGTGGGCGACTCGCCGATCCTGGGCGCCGGGCTCTACGTGGACGGCACCGTCGGGGCGGCGGGCTCCACCGGCCGCGGCGAGGCGAACCTGTACAACCTCACCTCGTACCTGATCGTGGAGAACCTGCGCCGCGGGATGAGCCCCAAGGACGCGGGGATGGAGGGGCTGAAGCGGATCGTGGCGAACACCGTGGAGCGCCGGCTGCTGAACAGCCGCGGCACGCCCAGCTTCGGCATCGACTTCTACGTGCTGAACGCCCGCGGCGAGCACGCCGGCGTCACCCTCTACGCCGGCGGCGGCGCCTACGCCGTGTGCGACGAGAACGGCCCGCGCCACGTGCCGATGGAGCCGCTGCTGCAGGGCTCGCCGAGAGACTGAGGCCGGATCTCCGCTCCTCGATCGTTCGATACCTGATCCGGCAAACGAGTTGTTTCACGCAGAGTCAGCAGAGTGAGCAGAAACAACTGCAGTTTCTCTGCTCACTCTGCTGACTCTGCGTGAAACATGTCTGAGATGACGTGTGAACGGCGAAGCTGGCCGGGGCGGGAAACGTCAGGAGTGTTGTGCCGACACGCGCTCGGGGACACTTTGAAGGGTGGACGCGCTTTTCTTCCACTCCCCCGCCATGCCAACGCCCGCCGCACTCCTCTTCGTGCTCCCCTATCTCGTCTCCGCCGCGATCTCGGCGGGGGTGGGCGCGTATTGCTGGCGGCGCCGGTCGCGGCCCGGCGTGGGGGCGTTCGCGGCGGTGGCGCTCGCCGAGGCGTTCTGGACCGTGGGGTTGGTGGCCGAGCACCTGGCGCCGGGGCTGCCGCGGAAGATCTTCTGGGACAACGTGCAGTTCCTGGCGCTGCCGGTGATCTCGGTGTGCTTCATCGCCTTCGCGCTGGCGTACGCGGGCCGTCGGCCCCGTCACCCGCGCCTGGTGTACGGGCTGCTCGCGGCGCCGATCGTGGCCTTGGCGGCGCTGGCGTTCACCGACCCGCTGCACGGGTGGGTGCGCGTGGCGCCCCGGCTGGACGGCGTGGGGGACGGAGCGCAGCTCGTGTACGGCTTCACCCCGCTGATGCTGGCGTCGGCGGCGTACCTGTACGTGCT
>DASQLJ010000351.1:0-2278 GCA_035630095.1 Longimicrobium sp. | reverse complement strand
CCCGCTCCGTCCCGGCGCCGACGAACTTCTCGGCGTTCAGCTCCGGCCGGCCGAGGTAGCCTCGGGCGACCCCTCCGCCCGAGATCCACACCTCGCCGGGCACCCCGACCGGCGCCATCTCGCCGCGCGCGCCGCGGGGGGACGCTTCCCTCGCTGCGGCTCCTGCTGGTGGGCGGGGACTCGGTGCCGCCCGACCTGCTGAAGGACATGCGCGAGGTCTTCCCCACGCCAGGACCGTGGTGCTGTACGGTCCCACCGAGGCGGCCATCATCTGCGCGACGTATGCCGTCCCCGCCGAGGGTGCGCTCGCCGGGCACCCGCTGGGGCGGCCGTTGCCGGGCGTGCGCCTGGCCGTGCGCGGCCCGCGCGGCGAGCTGGCGCCGGTCGGGGTGCCCGGCGAGGTGTGGATCTCGGGCGGAGGGGTCGCACGGGGCTACCTCGGCCGGCCGGAGCTGAACGCCGAGAGGTTCGTCGGCGCCGGGGCGGAGCGGGCCTACCGTACGGGCGACCGCGCCCGCTGGCGCGCGGACGGGGTCCTGGAGTTCCTGGGGCGCGCCGACGAGCAGGTCAAGGTGCGCGGCTTCCGCATCGAGCCCGGTGAGGTGGAGGCCGTGCTGCGCGGGCAGCCCGGCGTCCGCGAGGCCGTCGTGCTGGCACGGGAGGACGCTCCCGGGGAGAGGCGCCTGGTCGCCTACGTCGTCCCGGGCGCCGACGGCGTCGAGACCGCCGGCGGCAGGGAGCAGGTGTCCGAGTGGGAAACGCTCTTCGACGACACCTATGCGCAGGACGAGGGGGAAGAAGACCCGACCCTGCAGCTGAAGGGGTGGAACAGCAGCTACACGGGGGAGCCGATCCCGCGCGAGGAGATGCGCGAGTGGGTCGATCGCACGGCGGAGCGCATCCTGGCGCTCTGTCCGGAGCGGGTGCTGGAGGTCGGGTGCGGGACGGGGCTGCTGCTGTTTCGCGTGGCGCCGCGCACGCGGGCCTACCACGGGACCGACTTCTCGGGGGTGGCGCTGGAGCACGTCCGCCGGCACGCCGCGGGGCTCCCGCGGCTTTCGCTCTCCGAGCGCGAGGCCGACCGGCTGGACGACTACGCGGGAGCGGGGTTCGACCTGGTGGTCGTCAACTCGGTCGCGCAGTACTTCCCCGACCTGGACTACCTGCTGCGCGTGCTGGAAGGCGCGGCCGCGGCGCTGCGGCCGGGCGGGCGGATCTTCGTGGGCGACGTGCGCAGCCTGCCGCTGGCGGGTGCCTTCCACGCCTCGGTGGAGCTCGCCCGAGCACCGGAGGGGCTGCCGACCGGGCAGCTGCGGGCGCGGGTGCGGCGGGGGATGGCGGAGGAGCAGGAGCTGCTGCTGGATCCGGTGATCTTCGAGGCGCTCCGGGCGCGCATCCCCCGCCTCGGCCGCGTCGAAGTGGAGGTGAAGCGGGGCGAGTACGACAACGAGGTCTCACGCTTCCGCTACGACGTCGTCCTCCACCTGGACGTGGAGCCCGCCGGGATGGTGGAGCCCGTCGTCCACCCGTGGGATGGCGAGGACACCGCCGGGCTGCGCGCGCGGATCGAGGGGAACGCGTCGGCGCTGCTCGTCCGTGGCGTGCCCGACGCGCGGGTCCGCGAGCACGTCCGCGCGTACGAGCTGGTACTGGCCGACGGTGAAGCGACCCACGCGGCGGCCGTGCGCGCGCTCGCGGCCGAGGACGCGGGCGGGATCGCCCCCGAGGCGTTGTTCGCCCTGGCCGACGAGCTGGCGCGGGGAATCGAGGTGCGCCCCGGCGCGTCCGGCACGCTGGACGTGCTCTTCCATCCGGCCGCCGGCGTCGCCCGCTTCCCCGTGGCGGTGGATGCGGAGCGGCCGTGGGAGAGCTATGCCAACGACCCGCAGTGGGGCCGCCGCATGCGCGCGCTCGTACCCGCGCTTCGCGAGGCCGCGCGCGCCCGGCTGCCGGAGTACATGGTGCCGAGCGCCTTCGTGGTGCTGGAGGCACTGCCCGTCACCGCCAATGGCAAGGTGGACCGCGGCGCGCTGCCCGCGCCCGACACGCCCGGCTCGAGCGGGGGGACGTACGTGGCGCCGCGCACGCCGGCCGAGGAGCGGATGGCGGGGATCTGGGCAGAGGTGCTGGGGGTGGAGCGGGTGGGGGCGGAGGACGGCTTCTTCGACCTGGGAGGCCACTCGCTGCTCGCCACGCAGCTGGTGTCGCGGGTGCGGGAGGCGTTCCGGACCGAGCTGCCGCTGCGGGCGGTGTTCGAGGCGCCGATGCTGGCGGAGCT
>DASQLJ010000350.1:0-5632 GCA_035630095.1 Longimicrobium sp. | reverse complement strand
CGGTGAACGGCGACTCGATCTACAACGGGGCGGACGACGACGGCTCGGGGACCACGGGGATCCTGGAGGTCGCCCGCGCCTTCGCCTCGATGGGGATCCGGCCCCGGCGCTCCGTCGTCTTCCTGCACGTGAGCGGCGAGGAGAAGGGGCTGCTGGGCTCGGAGTGGTACTCGGAGCACCCCACGCTCCCGCTCGCGCAGACGGTGGCGAACATCAACATCGACATGATCGGGCGCAACAACCCCGACAGCGTGGTGGTGATCGGGAAGAGCTACTCCACCCTGGGCGCCACGGTGAACGCGGTGCAGCGCGCCCACCCCGACCTGCACCTCACGCTGGCCGACGACCTCTGGCCGCAGGAGCGCTTCTTCTTCCGCAGCGACCACTACCACTTCGCGCGCAAGGAGGTGCCGTCGATCTTCTTCTTCAGCGGCGTGCACGCCGACTACCACCGCCCCAGCGACGAGGTCGACAAGGTCGACTTCGACAAGCTCACCCGCATCGCGCGGATGGCGTTCTTCACCGCGTGGGAGGTGGCCAACGCGCCCGGGCGCCCGCAGTGGGACCCGCGCGGGCTCGCCGAGGTGCGGGGGATGACGCGGTAGGTCAGTGAGGAAGGATCGATTCGAATCGACGCGGGGTCCGTCGGCAGACGGGCCCCGCTCGCGTTGGTGCACTGCGGGCGCATGCGGAGGTGTGAAAAGTCGGTGCCGCTGCCCGAAACGGAAGAGCGGGATCCGGGCGTGTCCCTCCGCTGCGCTCCGGGCCGGGCTTCGCGCGCCGTAGGCAACGATACCGCCGTTGCCAACGGCGCCGAGCCGCCGGCGCGCCATGGCCGCTCGCTCGTTCCCGCGGCGCCGGACGCGGGCGCGCCGGCGTCTCGGCCCTCCGGGCGCGAATCCCTCACGCAACCGCCGCTCGCGGAACGGAGTTCGTGAGATCCGTATCATTGGCGCAGGAGGGCAGAGATCGGACGCAGCCCCGGCGCCAGACGTGACGTGCTCCCCTCGCGCACCCGGCTGCCCCGAGACGAAGGAGCCGGCGCGAAGCGCCCCAGGTCCCTCTCCCAGGTAGACCGGACTCAGGTTGTTTTGGGAGAGGGACAGCCGCGAAGCGGCAGGGTGAGGGCCCGCGATGCCGGCGTGCGTGTCGAGACCGTACGAGGCGCGGAGTTCCAGCCGTTCCAGGCCGTCGGGCGATTTCGAGGAGAGGGAGGGAGGTGTCCGCGCCGAATCCGCCACCGCACAAACGCGTCACAACGTGCTTGAAATTCGGACGTGGCGCACTCATATTGTCGCACGCCGAATCGTCTCCTCCGTTCACCTTGGGCGAACCACCTCGTCGCCCGCGTGTACGGGCACCCGTCTCCGAGTCATCCACCTTCGCACCGCATCCAGCCGTCTTGAGCGAAGCCGCCGTCGCCCCCGCCGAAGCCCAGGACCACCCGCTCGACGCCGCCCGCGAGGTGCTGCGGCGCTTCTGGGGGTATTCGGACTTCCGGCCCGGGCAGGACCAGGCCGTCGCCAACATCCTCTCCGGCGGCGACTCGCTCACGGTGATGCCCACCGGCGGCGGCAAGAGCATCTGCTACCAGGTGCCGTCGATGATCCTGCCGGGGGTGACGCTCGTCGTCTCGCCCCTCATCTCGCTGATGAAGGACCAGGTCGACAACCTGGACGCGGTGGGGCTCCCCGCCACCTTCCTCAACTCGTCGCTCACCGGCTCGGAGATGTCGGCGCGGCTCGACGGGGCGCAGCAGGGGCGCTACAAGCTGGTGTACGTGGCCCCCGAGCGCTTCGACTCGGAGTCGTTCCAGCAGCGCCTGGCCTCGCTGAACGTGTCGCTGCTGGCGGTGGACGAGGCGCACTGCGTGTCGGAGTGGGGGCACGACTTCCGCCCCTCGTACCTGCGCCTGGGCCGGGTGCGCCAGCTCCTGCGCAACCCGCCGATCGCCGCGCTCACCGCCACCGCGACCGAGGAGGTGCGGCGCGACATCGTCCGCCAGCTCCGCCTGCAGAGCCCGCGCGTGCTGGTGACCGGCTTCGACCGGCGCAACCTGCACTGGCACGTGCTGCGGGCGAAGAACGAGAGCGAGAAGGACCGCATGCTCCTCAAGCTCCTGCGCGGTCGCGAGGGGAGCGCCATCGTCTACGCCTCCACCCGCAAGAGCGTGGACGCGCTCACCGCGCTGCTGAACGGCGCCGGCGTGGCCACCGTGGGCTACCACGCGGGGCTGATGGACCGCGAGCGCAAGCGCATCCAGGAGCGCTTCATGACCGGCGAGACGCCGTGCGTGGTCGCCACCAACGCCTTCGGGATGGGGATCGACAAGAGCGACGTGCGCATCGTGGTGCACTACAACATGCCCGGCAACCTGGAGGCGTACTACCAGGAGGCGGGCCGCGCGGGAAGAGACGGGGGGAACTCCGACTGCGTGCTCCTGCACGCCTTCCCCGACCGCTTCACGCACGAGTTCTTCATCGACATGTCCAGCCCGCCGCGCCCCGCGGTAGAGGCCGTGCTGCGGGTGCTGCGCCGCGACGCCGACGCGAACGGCGTGTGCACCACGCCGCCCGACCAGGTCGCGCTGGAGCTGAAGGGGGTGGTGAAGAGCGACAAGCAGATCGGCTCGGCGGTGCGCATCCTGGAGCAGGCGGGGGTGGTGAAGGCGGCGACGATGGGCGGGCAGGGGATCCGCCTGCGCCTCCTCGCCACGCCGCAGCGCATCTCGGCCGAGCTGGCCGGGCGCGACACCGAGCTCGAGTTCCTCCGCGCGCTCTGGAAGGCGGGCGGCGGCGAGCGCGTGTACCGCGGCGCCGAAGTCGAGTGGCGCGTGCTGGCGCGCGCCGCCGGCGGCCAGGCGCCCACCGAGCTGATGGACCGGCTGCAGGCGGAGAGCTTCCTCGAGTGGCAGCCGGCGGGCGAGGGCGTGTGGGTGATCGACCGCAAGACGCCGATCAACCGGCTCGCGGTGGACTGGCAGGCGCTGGAGCAGAAGCGCGAGCGCGACCTGGGCAAGCTGCAGAAGATGCAGATCTACGCCTACACGAAGGACTGCCGGCGCGGCTTCGTGCTGCACTACTTCGGCGACAGCGCGGCGATGAAGCACTGCGGCGCCTGCGACAACTGCCTGCAGGAGAGCGAGGGCCTCGCCGCCCGCCACGGCATCACCGCGGACGCCGCCGGCGGCCCTCCGGTACGCGGCGAGCGCCAGTCCCGCGGCCGCCTCCCGCTCGACGTGCGCCGCGACCGCAAGACGGCGCGCCGCGAGGGGTACGACCTGGGCCCGGACGGCACGCTCGAGGTCCAGAGCGGGCCCGACCTGCTCCGCGGCCACCTGCGCACGCTGCGCAAGGAGCTGGCGCGCCGCCACGACGTGCCCACCTTCATGGTGATGTCGGAAGAGGTGCTGAACGCCGTCGCCCGCGCCGAGCCGGCCACGCCCGAGGCGCTGCTGGAGGTGCCCGGCGTCACGCCCAAGCTGCTCGACCGCTTCGGCGCGCCGCTGGCCGAGCTCCTGCGCGCCCATGCCGAGGGCGCCACCGCCCCCGGCGGCGCGAACGCCCCGCGGCCGCCGCGCCCGAAGGCGGCGCTGGACGATCCCACGCCCGAGCAGTCGGAGCTGTACGGCCGTCTCCGCACGCTCCGTTCGCGCCTGGCCCGCGAGCTGAACCAGCCCGCCTACTGCGTCTTCGCCGACCGCACGCTGATCGAGATTGCCCGCGCGAACCCGCAGAGCGAGCGCGAGATGCTCGCCGTCTCCGGCGTGGGCCCCGCGAAGCTGGAGAAGTTCGGCGAAGCCTTCCTCCGCGTCCTCCGCGGCGAAGACTGAGCTCCGCCCAGCCTCGCTCTCGCGAGGAGCCGCGGGAGCGCGCGGATCCGTCCGCCGCCATCGACGTTGCCGCGCGAAGCGCCCCCGTCCCTCCCCCAGGCTGTTTTGGGGGAGGGACAGGCGCCGTCAGGCGCCAGGGAGAGGGCCCCGAGCGGCGCCCGGGACCGCTCTGGATCCCTCGATCCGCGGAGAATCGAAGCACGATTCGGGCTGAATCGACCCACCCGCCGTGCACCTTCCGCAGCCGTGGCCCGATCCTTTCGGTTTCCTTGCGTGCGGCGTAGATTCCCGCAGTTTCGGCAGACTCTCCCCTGCAACGACGACCCGCCCGCGGCGGGCTTCTTGGAGCGATGGAACGGTATTTCGACGAGAACCACCTGATGATCCGCGACATGGTGCGCGATTTCGCTCGCAACGAGATCGCGCCCGTGGCCGCACAGCTCGATCAGTCGGGCGAGTTCCCGTGGGAGAACATCGCCAAGATGGGCGAGCTGGGGCTGTTCGGCATCCCGTGGCCCGAGGAGCTGGGCGGCGCCGGGATGGACGGCATCGCCTACATGATCGTGATCCACGAGCTGGCAAAGGTCGACGCCAGCCACGCCATCACCGTCAGCGCCCACACCACGCTGGGCACCTCGCCGATCGTCAACTTCGGCACCGAGGAGCAGAAGCAGCGCTACGTGCCGCTCCTCGCCTCCGGGAGCGTGCTGGGCGGCTTCGGGCTCACCGAGCCGGGCGCCGGGAGCGACGCGGGCGGCACGCAGACCACCGCCGTGAAGGTGGACGGCGGCTGGGTGCTCAACGGGAGCAAGATCTTCATCACCCACGCCGGCGTGGGCGAGGTCTTCGTGGCCACCGCGCAGACCGACCGCGAGAAGGGGACGAAGGGGATCACCTCCTTCATCGTCAGCAAGCCCACGACTGACCTGGAGCGGGCGCGCGAGGTGGGCGCCGGCCACGCCCAGGACGGCCAGCTCTGCTACACGAAAGGCGTCCGCGCGGGGAAGAAGGAAGACAAGATGGGGTGGCGCGCCAGCGACACCCGCGAGCTGATCCTGGAAGACGCCTTCGTCCCCGACCACGACGTGCTGGGCGAGCCGGGGATGGGCTTCATCAACTTCATGAAGACGCTGGACGCCGGGCGCATCGGCATCGGCGCGCTGTCGCTGGGGATCGCCGAGGGCGCGTACGAGCAGGCCCGGAGCTACGCGACCGAGCGCCGGCAGTTCGGCCAGCCGATCGCCGACTTCCAGGGGATCCAGTTCATGCTGGCCGACATGGCCACCGAGATCGAAGCCGCGAAGCACCTGGTGTACCACGCCGCGTGGCTGAAGGAGCAGGGAAAGCCGTACACCCGTGAAGCCGCCATGGCCAAGCTGTTCGCCAGCGAGACGGCCATGCGCGTCACCACCAGGGCCGTCCAGGTGCACGGCGGCTACGGCTACACCCGCGAATACCCGGTGGAGCGCATGATGCGCGACGCCAAGATCTGCGAGATCGGGGAGGGCACCAGCGAGATCCAGCGCCTGGTGATCGCCCGCAGCCTCCTCCGCGAACTCGCCCACTGACCAGCGTACCGCGCGGGACCCCGCGTCCCGCGCGCGGCCCACAGAGGCAGTACACCATGGATCGATCCGTTCAGCGCTGCGCCCCTAGCGCGCCGCGGGGTCGGCCCGTACCCCTGAGCGGTCTCGCCCCGTCACCGGCACCCCGGGAGGCGGATTGAAGCGCGAGATCCTGATGAACACCACCGCCCGAGAGACCCGCGTCGCCATCCTGGAAGACGACGTGCTGGTCGAG
>DASQLJ010000349.1:0-4325 GCA_035630095.1 Longimicrobium sp. | reverse complement strand
CCGCCGTTCCTGGCCTCGATCCCCCCGCCGTTGAAGCAGACCACCGTACCCGCGTGAATGCGGAGTTGCGCGCCGTTTTCCACCAGGATCACGCCGTGCACGAGGTGCGGGTTGCCTTCCGGGTACCAGTGCTGCGTGGTGGTGATGGCGCTGTCGGCCCCGCCGGTGTGCACCTGGCCAGTAGTCTCGCACGCGGGGTTGAGGTCGAACGTCCTCGCCGGCCCGTGCGGAACCGCGGCCCGGCCGCCGCCCGTCGGCAGGTCGCCCGCGCACGCGCCCAGGACGAATGCGGCGCCCAGCAGCACCAGGAGCCGCGGCAGGCGCTTCATGGAGGAAGCGGACCGCGCGTCCGCCGAATCGTGTCTGTCCATACGAGCTCCGCGGTGGTGAGTGACGGATCGGGGGGCTGCCCGGCTGCGTACGGGTGACGACAAAAAAGGTGCAGCGGAAGTCCGGTGGAGTCGCCTCGGAGATCGAGGCGGCGGAGGAGGATGGTCACGCGCGGACAGGAACGAACATCTCTCCGATCTTCGCGCGTTGCAAGAGAGTGGCAACAGAAACAGTCGATCGACAACAGTGCGTCGACCGACCGTGTGAAGTCAATGCAGGCGTTCGGCAGAAGACGCGTGCGGCAGGTGATCCAATCTCTTCGGGACCTTACGATTTATTCAGTCTTCGATCCTTGAGCCCGTGCTTTCCGCATCGTCGCGAGCTCCGCGTAGATGCGCAGGATCTCGCGCGCGGTGAAGTCCGCATCTTCCGCGACCGCACGTTCCTGCGCGCGGGCGGCCATCCGCAGGCGCGCGTCCTCGTCCGCCAGCAGGCGCGCGATCTCTCGGGCGAGCGCGTCGGCGTCGTCGACGGGGACGGCGGCGGCCGCGGCGGGGGCCCAGTCGGCCAGGTGGCCAACGGCGGTGCCGGCGGTGGGGACGCCGGCGACGGCCGCCTCCAGCAGCACCAGCGGCCCCGCCTCGTGGCGCGAGGTCACCACCAGCAGGTCCGCGCCATCCACCCACGGCCGCAGCTCGTGGTGCGGGAGAAAGCCGTGGAACCGCACCGCGTCCCCCAGCCCCATCTCCGCCGAACGCCGCTGGACGGCGCCGCCCAGCGTGTCGCCGCCGATCACGTCCAGCGTGAAGCGAACGCCCGACTCGCGCAGGGCAGATGCGGCACGCAGCAGCGTCTCCTGGTCCTTCACCGCGTTCAGGCTGCCCACGTGCAGCAGCCGCGCGGGCACGCCGGGGGTGCGCCGGCGCGGCGCTCGGGGTGGCCAGCGGTCCAGCGCCACGCCGAAGGGCACGCGCCCGGCCTCGATCCCCAGCGCGCGCGCCTGCTCCACGATGAAGGTGCTGGGGGCGATGATCCGCGTCGCGCCGTTGGCGGCCACCCGCGCCCACAGCCGGCCCCGCGCGTCGTTCCGCCCGCCGTAGCCGATCTCCGGAAGTCGCGCCAGGTCTCCGCCGGCCAGGTGGAGGAGCACCGGCACGCCCAGCACGGGCCCGGCCGCCGCCGCCACCACGCCGCACGGGGCCGCCCAGAACGCGTGCAGCACGTCGAAGCGCCCGCGCCGGTGCTCGGCGACGAGCTGCGCCAGCATCCGCCCTCGCCGCGGCCGCCTCCCGGCGTTGTGCACCTGCGCGCCGAGCAGCGGCCACCGCCCGGGCTCCGGCTCCTGCGCCAGCGCGAACACGTGCACCTCGTTCCCGGCGGCGAGGCGTTCAATCAGCCAGAGGATGCACGGGATCACGCGGTGCGTGCCGCCGCGGTCCACCCCGCCCGGAACCAGCAGCGCGAGCTTCACGGCGCCACCGCGGCAGTGGCGTGAATTGACGTCCGCCCGCCCGCCACGAGCGCTTCGTACGCCTCCACCAGTCGCGCGCCGACGACGTCGAACGACAGCTCGCGGCGGAAGTGGGCGGCGGTGCGGGCGCGGAGCGCGTCGCGTGGCTCGGCGGCGAGCGCCACCAGCGCGTCCGCGAACGCCGCCGCATCGCCGGGCGCGGCCCGGGCGCCGACCGCGCCGCCGCCGGTGAGCGCGCGGAACGGCGGGATGTCGCTGAGCACCGGTGCCGCGCCGCACGCGATCGCCTCCAGCACCGCATAGCCGGCGGCCTCGCGCCGGCTCCCCAGCACGAACAGGTCGGCCGCGCGGCAGAGCAGCTCGACTTGGGGATGCGGAACGGCTCCGAGGAGGTGCACGCGCTCCGCCAGCGCCGGCTCGGCGGCGAGACGCGCGCGCACCGCATCCAGCAGCGGCGCCTCGTGATAGCAGCACCACAGCCGCGCCCCGGGCATCCGTGGAAGAGCGAGGGAGAAGGCGTCGAGGATGGTGAGCGGATCCTTGTTGTCGTTCAATCTGCCCACCCAGAGGATCCCCGGGTCGCCATCCACCCCCGTGGTGGCGCGCGCCTGGGTGACGTCGCCCGGAGTGAAGTGGGTGGATGATTCGGGGATGGTGAACACCGGCGTCCCCGGCCGCAGCAGCCGCGCGCGGAAGAACGGCTCCGCCTGCTCGCGCGCGGTGAACGCCACGCCGCCCACGCGCGCCAGACCCCAGCGGTGCAGCGCGGCGAACCGGCGCGGCGGCGCGTTCGCGTGGTCCTGCGCGAGCACCGGCGCGCCGACGCCGCAGAGCGCGCGCGCGTGCAGCGGAAAGCCCAGCCCGTTCAGGTGGATCACGTCCGGCCGCAGCGCCGCCGCCGCGCGCGCCAGCCGCCACGGCGCCGCGCCCGTCCGCCAGCGCCGGCCCGGGAGCCGCGGCTCGGCCACGAAGCGGTACCGCACGCCGTCGCGCTCATGGTCGCCGTCGGCGTGGGCGGACTGCAGCACGGTGACCTCGGCGCCCGCGCGGCTCACCGCCGCCGCCACGTCGCCCAGCGTTGGCCACGCATCCAGCAGTTCCGCGCCCGTGCGGCCGTGGGGATCACGCACGCAGCTCACGTGCACCACGCGCATCGCGCTCACCGCTCGGTCGACGGTGTGGCGTCTCGACGGATGTGAATCAAACGTCAGTGATTTGAGAGGAAGGGAAGGCGCCGGCCGCCCCTGCAGTTGCAGTTGCCGTTCTCCCCCTTCTCCTGCAGTTCGGGAGAAGGGGGCCGGGGGGATGAGGGCCCGTTTAACGCTACCTCCATCCGCCCGCACCGCGCCAGCCGCATCGCCTTCGATCGCAAATACAAGTGCTTGCCTTGGATCGACCGTACGATCCGTCATCCCCCCCGGCGCGGTCGTTGCCCCATCCATACTCACCGAAACCGCTCATCCGCGGCGCCGAAGCTCCCGTGGTTCGGCCGCAACTCATGCTCCACACGAGACTTCGCGTCTCCCGGTGCTCGCTGGAAGCCACGCCGTACGCGGCCGGCGGAGCGGATCCCCTGCGCGTTTTCGCGACAGGCTGTCTCGCCGTGGCACACGCGCGCGCGATCGAGACACACCGCGACGGTCAGCGTTCGGCGGCGGCTTCCAGGGTGTCGCGGACGAGGCGGATCGCGTCGGCCGGGTCGGCGGAGAGGGTGAGGCGCCAGGCACCGCCGGCGGCGACCGCCCGCACCGCGGCCGCGAGCTGGTCGGCGAAGTGGTCGAAGCCCGGCTCCAGCAGCGTCGTCATCCGCGCCACCGCCTCGTCGGCGCCGAGCGGATGCAGGGCGACGCGGTCACCGCGCTCCAGCAGGAAGAGCGCGGCGCAGTGGGCGGCCAGCGATCCCCCGGGCGGGAGCGGGACGGCCGTCTTCCATCGCCCCGACCGCAACCGCGCCGCGCCACCCGCGCCGGCCAGGGCATCGTCCGGAAAGACGTGGATGGGGCGGGGAAAGCCCCACACGCGCAGCCGCGGCCGGAGCTGGACGTAGACGGTGTCATCCGAGAGAACGGGGAGCCCGGCACCGAGCGCGGCGAGCGCCAGCGTGCTCTTCCCCGTCCCGCTGGGCCCCGCCAGCACCGCCGCGGTGCCGCCGACCACGACGCCGGACGCGTGCAGCGGCACCCGCCCGGCGCGGGTGAGCAGGAAGAGCAGCAGCGTGTCGAGGACCTCGGCCGCGAGCCGCCGCGGGTCTTCCGCGAGGGATCGGGAGAGGGTGCACCACGCCTCGCCGCGCGCCGCGTCCGCGCCGCCCTCGACGCCGGCGCCGCGCATCGCCAGCCGCCCGCCGTCCACGCGGACGTCGAGGGCGTCTCCACCCTCCGCCGCGTCCAGGGCGACGTCGAGATCGAGGCGGATGCGGAGCAGGGGCGGTTCGATGGACGCCGCATCCGCCGGCCAGGCGCCATACGCGCCGAGCGCGGCGTGGAGGAGGCCGGGGTCGCTCGCCTCGAACACGGTGCTGATG
>DASQLJ010000348.1:0-3976 GCA_035630095.1 Longimicrobium sp. | reverse complement strand
GGGTGGAGCTGGTTGGTGGTGGACGAGGGGGGCAAGCTGCAGGTGACCGACTCGCCCAACCAGGACACGCCGCTCATGCAGGGCCAGACGCCGGTGCTGGGCATCGACGTGTGGGAGCACGCGTACTACCTGAACTACCAGAACCGGCGTCCGGATTACCTCGACGCCTGGTTCAACACGGTGAACTGGGACGAGGTGAACCGCCGCTACAAGGCGGCCGCCGGCGGAAGCTGAGCGGCGTAGCACGGACGAAAACGTGCCCCGCCGGGGAAGCCGGCGGGGCGCGTCGTCGTTTCAGCGGATGCTGATCTCGGGCTCACGCGGCGACGTGCTCTCCGTGCGTTCGCGCGACCTCCACCAGCGCGGCGACCGCCGACGGGTCCGACAGCGCGTTGAACGCGATCCCGTCATCGCGGCCGGGCACCGGGTTGACGAGGAAGCTGAGCACGATCCACGGGCTGGTGCCGGCGGGAAAGGCCGCGATCACCTCGGACAGCCCCTCCCGCACTTTCCCGTCCTCTCCGAACTGGCGGGCCGGGTACCCCCATTCGCCATTGGACGTCGCCACGCCGAGCAGCTTTCCGCGGCGTTGCCGCTGCTTCACGGCCGCCACCGAGACGCCCAGCAGCGCCGCCGCTTCGCCCGAGGAAAGCAGCCCGCCGGCGATCCGGATCGCCTCCTGCTTGATCGCCGCTCCGCGCAGCAGCGCCTCGGACCACGGATCGTCTTCGATGCTCGCGGTGGGCGCGGCCGCGATCACCCGCGCGACGGTGTCGCCGGGCGTGCGTGCCTCCACCGCGGCGAGAAGGCTGGTCCAGTCGAGGCGGGCGATCGAGTCACGCAGATAGCCTTCCACGCGCTGGAAAAGCGCCTCGCGCAACGCGGTGTCGTCTTGCCCCGGCGCCTCGCGACGAGGTGGTCTCCATCCCCTCCGAAGGAACTCAGGCACGCGCATCTCCCGAAGTTTCGCTTGTCGCGGATCATTCGAACATCTTACAAGTGAAATTTACGAGATGTCTTCGCGTGATCAAGCCCCGTGCGCTGGGGAGACGGATTGCCGTAAACGTGCAGGGAAAGCGCCGCGGTAATAGATTGTCGCCGGCCCCGCGGGGCAGCTTCGCATCGGCAGATCCGGCAATCACTTCGGGAATATCGAACGATGGCGCGCCTGTTCCGGAAGAGGGAAGAAGGAAAGAAGTCGCTGTGGGACCGCATCGTGGACGTGGCGCTCACCGACGTGACGGTGCTGGTGAAGGGGATGGACGACGGCTCGCTGGAGGCGCTCGAGGAGACGCTGATCGCGGCCGACTTCGGCGTGCCGGCCACCCTCCGCCTGGTGCAGGCGGTGGAGACGCTCGCCCAGCGCGGCGTGGCCAAGTCGCAGAACGACTTCGAGCGCGCGGTGCGCGAGGAGATCGTGCAGATCCTCTCCAGCGGCCGCGCGGACACGGCGCTCCGCTTCAACTTCGACGACGGGCCCACCGTGATCCTCGTGGTCGGCGTCAACGGGGTGGGGAAGACCACCACCATCGCCAAGCTCGCGCACCGCATGGTGCGGCAAGGGCGCAAGGTGGTGCTGGCCGCGGGCGACACCTTCCGCGCCGGCGCCATCGAGCAGCTCAAGCGCTGGGCCGACCGCGTGGGCGCCGACTTCGTGGGCAGCGAATCCGGCCGCGACCCCGCCGCCGTGGCCTTCGACGCGCTGGAGCGCGCCGAGCAGACCGGCGCCGACGTGGTGATCATCGACACCGCCGGGCGCCTGCACACGCAGGGCGACCTGATGAAGGAGCTGGAGAAGGTGCACCGCGTGATCGGCAAGAAGCTCCCGAACGCGCCGCACGAGACGCTGATCGTGCTCGACGCCACCGTCGGCCAGAACGGGATGGCGCAGCTCCGCACCTTCCAGCAGCTCCTGCCGATCACCGGCATCGTGCTCACCAAGCTCGACGGCACCGCCAAGGGCGGCATCGTGGTCGCGCTCAAGGAGGAGTTCGACGTGCCGGTGAAGTTCGTGGGCGTGGGCGAGACGATGGAGGACCTGCTGCCGTTCGAGGCGAAGGAGTTCGCGGAAGAAGTGCTGGCGGCATGACGGTGGGCGAACAGGTGCGTGAGTGCGCGAGTGCGGGAGTGCGTTGGATGATGGGTGCGGGTCGATCTGGACGCGCGGCGGCGGCGCTGGTGGGGTTCGCGCTCTCGGCGTGCAGCGTGGGAGATGCGCGGACGCCGGCGCGCGAAAGTGCCCTGGTGACCGCCGCCTCGTCATCGTTCGCCCAGCCGGCGGCAGCGGAGGGTTCAGCGGTTGCGGAGGATGCGGGGGTCGCGCAGGGGCCGTTCGCGCCGAACCGGATGGGGCTGGTGCCGGTGCTGGAGTACCACGTGATCGGCCCCGGGCGCACGGAGTTCCACCGCACGGCGGAGGCGCTGCAGGCGGACCTGGAGATGCTGTACCGCCGCGGCTACCGGCCCGTGACCGTCGCGGAGATGCACGAGCGGCGCATCGACCAGGTGGTGCCCGCCGGCTACAAGGCGTTCGTCGCCGTGTTCGACGACGCGAGCCCCTCGCAGTTCCGCTACCGTGAGCGGGCGAACGGCGAGCTGGTGATCGACCCCACCAGCGCCGTGGGGATCTGGACGCGCTTCACCGCCACGCATCCCGGCTGGCGCAACGCGGCCACCTTCTGCGTGCTGAGCGCGGCGAGCGGGGGCTCGTCGTTCTTCGGCAACAACAACATCCAGGGGCAGAAGACGGCTTGGCGGCATCCCAAGATCCGCTACCTGGTGCGGCAGGGCTTCGAGATCTGCAATCACACCCAGTGGCACGCGCGGCTCGATCGCTACCCGGACCCGTTCATCCAGGAGCAGATCGCCAGGCTCGCGCTGGCGGTGGACTCCGCCGTGCCGGGGTACCGCATCAAGACGCTGGCGCTGCCGCTGGGCGTGTGGCCGCGCAACCGCTCGCTCGCGTGGCGCGGCTCGTGGCGCGATCCCAAGTCGGGGCGCACGATCGCGTACGACCATCCCGCCGTGCTCGAGGTGTCCGGCGGGCCGAACGTCAGCCCGTTCGATCCGCGCTACGACGGGCACAGCATCGACCGCATCATCGCCTACCGCAACGCCGTGGAGGTCACGCTGGATCGGCTGGAGGCGCGGAAGACGGGCTACGTTTCGTCCGGCCCGCCGCCGCGGGGACGTCGATAGGCGCGTCCGCCGCGCTTCAGCGGTGATGGATCAGGGATAGTTGTAGATGACGCGCATCTGGCGCAGGTTGGCGCCGGGGAAGCGGCCGGTGCGCGCGGCACGCGAGAGGGTGGCGGTGGCCTGCTGGCGCGTGGCGCCGGCGTAGACGGCCAGGAATGCGCGGTCGGACGCCACGTTGCTGTAGCTGACGTTGTTCTCCACGTCGTCGTCGCACTCGAAGCGCTGCGAGAACACCTTGCGGCCGGGGAACATCGCCTGCGCGGCGGCACGGTCGGCCTCGCGGATGGAGCAGCGTGGGGCGCTGCGCAGGATCACGGCGTAGAACCCGTCAGAGCGCACGTCCGCGCGCGCGACGCCGTCCCGCGGCAGCACGAACGACAGGTCGTGGCGCTTGAAGCCGGGGCAGGGATTCGCCGGGTCCGGGCAGACGCGGCCGACGCGCTGGACATCGCCGTCCGGCGCGGCCGTGGCTTCGCCGCGGAGCGCGGGGAGGAGCAGGGCCGCGGCGGCGATGCAGGCGAGCGGGAACGAGCGCATGGGGCGGCTCCTGGCGGATCGTGGGGACGCGCTAGCGCCGACGACAGGCGGTGGGAGGTAAGTAGCGTGGCGCGCGGCGGATGGCAACGGTCTCGCGCCCTCGCCATCGTTCGATCATCAAACATCTTCAATCCCCCGAAAGATCCGATGCCGAGGCCGCCGCTCAGACGAACCGCCCTGCTCGCGCTGCTGCTCGCCCCCTCCGCCGCCGCCGCGCAGGCCGACCCCGTGCGCGCCGACC
>DASQLJ010000347.1:0-11344 GCA_035630095.1 Longimicrobium sp. | reverse complement strand
CGTCCACCATCCCGCTGGGCAGCTCCAGCGTCACGCGGTGCGGGCCGTGGCGGTACTGCTCCACCATCACCAGCTCGCCGCCTTCCGTCACCGCCAGCACCGTGACGCCGCCGGGCGACTCGGCCACGTGGAAGGTCTGCTCCGCGCCGTCGCGCGGGGAACGCGCGATCTCCTCGCGCACGGTGAACATCTCGTACTCGGCCACCTGGCGCGTGGAAAGCCGCTCCCACGCGCGCGGCCGCTCGCCTTCGCCGCCGTCGCCCTTCCGCTCGGTCATCCTCTCCCCACGTACGTTCCGCACACGACTCGATGCAGGCGCAACAGCAAGTCACAGGCCACGTTAGCCCGGCGGAAGGCGCGCGTTCCGGCATGGCTCTTGCCCCTGTGCAGGGCTCCGGGCAGGACCACGTAACCCGAAGCAGGAGCCGAACATGGCGGACGATCTGACGGGCAAGCTGACCCACCTGGGCGGGAAGATCAAGGAAGGCGTGGGCGACCTCCTGGGCGACCGGAGCGTCAAGCGCGAGGGGCGCCTCGACCAGATGGAAGGCGCCGCCGAGCAGGACGCCGCGCGCGCCGAAGAGGCGATGATGGACGCCAACGCGCGCCGCGTCGCCGCGCAGCAGGCGAAGGACGTGAACCGCGACCTCGACCGCAATCGCGGCCTCTGAGGCCCGGCCGGGAGGGATCGGCCTGGTCGACGTCGGAAACGGCGGACGGCAGGTCGGACGCGGAACCGCCCCGGGACACTGGCCCCGGGGCGGTTCGTCTTTCCTTACATCTCCGTCATCCGTGGATGTCGGCTGTCAGCCCGCTCCGTCGTGGAGCTTCGGAGGTCCATTCCGAGCGCCGACGATAGATCCTTCGGCCGCCGCCAAGCGACAGTGCGACAGAGAGTTACTCGACGCGGCGGCGCTCAGGATGACATCCATTCGCTCCAATCAGAACGACCCATCCGCTGGTATCATACGATCTCACGAACTCCGTTCCGCGAGCGGATTGCGTGAGGGATTCGCGCCCGGAGGGCCGAGACACCGGCGCGCCCCCACGATCTCTCGGTCCGCGGGGAGGCGTGGCGCGCCGGGGGCTCGGCGCCGTTGGCAACGGTCGTTTCGTTGCCTACGGCGCGCGAAGCCCGGCCCGGAGCGCAGCGGAGGGACACGCCCGACCCCCGCCGCTCGTCGTTTTCCAGACCTTCACCCGGCACCCTGTATCATGTCACAGCCCGTTCCAGGCGAGGCGCACGTAGTAGAAGGCGCCGTTGAAGCCGAAGGGCGAGACCTGGTTGTAGGGGAAGATCCCCGCGTTGGAGTTGTCGGCGCCGGAGAGGCTGCGGAAGTTCTCGTCGGGGTACACGCCGAGCAGGTTGTTGGCGCCGACGGAGACGGTGACGCGCCGCGCGGCCCGCACCGACACGTCCAGGTCGGTGATCCACTTGGCGCCGAAGGTCTGGTCGGTGTTGGTGGGCGACCCCTCGGCCGCCGTGCCGAAGACGGTGACCTCGCCGAAGCGGCGGTTGTTGAGGTTCACCGTGATCCGCTCCAGGCCGTAGTTGAGCGCCAGGTTCACGCTGTTTCGCGGCTGCCCGCGCTCGATGCGGCCACGCTCCACGCGGCCGAACAGCACCTCGCCCAGGCCGGTGAGCTGCGGCGGCGTGGGGACGGGGTCGGTGAGCACCTCGGTGTCGGTGAAGTTCGCGCCGCCGATGAAGCGCAGCATCCCCGGGCCGATGGGCCGCGAGTACTGCAGCACCACGTCGAGCCCCTTCGTGCGCGTGTCGATGGCGTTGGTGAAGAAGCGGCCGCCGGTGACGCCGGCGAACCCCGCCGTCTCGAAGAGCTGGCGGATGGCGGTGCCGGTGAAGTTCTCGGAGAAGACGATGCGGTCCTCGATGTCGATCCGGTACGCGTCCACGGTGATCGACAGGTTGGTGCGCGGCTCCCAGGCGAGCCCCGCGCTGTAGTTCACCGACTCCTCAGGCTGCAGGGGCTTGGCGCCCAGCACCGCCGCCTCGGGGCTGCCGGCGGGGAAGGTGCGCACGTCCACCGGCGTGTTCACGCCGTTGATCACCAGGAAGTTGGTGGCGGTGGACGAAAAGTACGACTGCCCCAGCGAGGGCGCGCGGAAGCCGGTGCCCACCGCGCCGCGCAGCGCCAGGCCGCGGACCGGCTCCACCCGCACCGCCAGCTTGCCGTCCTGCGTCGTCCCGAAGTCGCTGTAGTCCTCCACGCGGCCGGCGACCTCCACCAGCACGTTCCGGAGCGGCGTGAACTCGACGTCCAGGTAGCCGGCCCAGTTGTGGCGCGACACGTCCTTCGCGTCGCTGGGGCGGAAGCCGGGGAACACCTGCGCGCCCACGGCGGCCACCTGCCCCGCGGTCGGCCCGTCGAGGATGGGGATGCCGCCGTTGGCGTACGAGGCCTCGTCGCCCTCGGTGATGCCGTAGCCGTCGCGCCGGTACTCGGCGCCGAACGCCACGTTCACCGACTCGGGGAGGCCGATCGACAGCGCGCGGGAGAAGTCGAGGTTGGCGGTGGTCTGGTCGAAGCGGAGCGTGCCCGCGTGGAAGTCGACCGGGCTGGCGTTGCCCATCGACACGTTGTTGCTGTTGAGCACGTCGAAGGCGAAGGTGTTGCGCCCGTGCACGCCGCTGAGGTCGTAGTGGAACCCGGCCACGGTTCCGCGCACCCCCAGCACCCCCGAGCCGTCCACGATGTCGGTGGAGATCAGCGGGAGGAAGCCGTCGGGGTGGAGCGCGCGCAGGGTGCGGGCGTCGTTGGCGCGGCGGAAGAAGCCGGCCGCCTCGCCGTCGCGGCGCGTGATCCCGCCGAACGCGTAGAGCTGCGACCCGGGCGCCAGCGGGACCGCCGCGTTCAGGAAGCCGCCGATGTCGCGCGAGTCGGAGTCGCCCTGGCGGTGGTTGATGACGGCGCGATTCGCGTTGCGCGGGTCGCCGGCGAAGTACTGCTGCCGGGTGTCGGGGAGCGAGCGATTGGTCTGCTCGCGGTCGCGGAACTCGGCGCTCACGCTCACGAAGCCGCTCTCGCCCACGTCCATCGCGCCGGTGCCGGCGAGCTGCACCACGCCGCCGTCGCCGCGCGTGGTCTGGCCGAAGCTGGCCATCGCCTCCCGCCGCGCGCCGGACTTCAGCACGATGTTGATGACGCCCGCGATCGCGTCCGACCCGTACTGCGCCGCGGCGCCGTCGCGCAGGATCTCGATGCGCTCGATCGCCGAGGCGGGGATGGCGTTCAGGTCCACCGCGGTGGAGCCGCGGCCGACCGAGCCGTTCACGTTCACCAGCGCGCTGGTGTGGCGCCGCTTGCCGTTCACCAGCACCAGCACCTGGTCGGGCGCCAGGCCGCGCAGCGTGGCCGGGCGCACGTGGTCGGTGCCGTCGGAGACGCTGGCGCGCGGGAAGTTCACGGAGGGCGCCAGCCGCTGGATGATCTGCGCCGTCTCGGTGAGCCCCGTCGCCTGGATGTCGGCCGAGGTCAGCACGTCCACGGGCACGGGCGCGT
The DNA here is from genome assembly GCA_035630095.1 of Longimicrobium sp. Classification (GTDB taxonomy): domain Bacteria; phylum Gemmatimonadota; class Gemmatimonadetes; order Longimicrobiales; family Longimicrobiaceae; genus Longimicrobium. The sequence continues at coordinate 7,823 of DASQLJ010000347.1, read as the reverse complement.
CGGTGGAGGTGCGGCCGGGGCGGCGCGTACCCACGGCGACCACGCCCTCCAGCGCCTGCGCCTGCTGCGCCAGCGCCACGTTCTGCGTGACGGCCGCGCCCGCGCCGACCGCGATCCGCATGCGCGTCGTGGCGAAGCCGAGGGCGCTCACCACCAGCTCGTGCGAGCCGGCCGGCACCTGCAGGCGGTAGCTCCCGTCGGGCCCCGTGGTGGTGCCCGACCGCCCGGAAAGGCGCACCATCGCGCCCGAAACCGTCTGCCCGTTCGCGGCGTCGGTGACGGTGCCGGCGACGGTGCCGGTCTGCGCCTGGGCGGCCGCGGGGAGGAGGCAGGTGGCGAGGAGGAAGAGGAGGATCGCGAGCGCGCGTTTCGAGCCGGCCGGGGGCGGACGAACGATGCGTGTCATGGGCGTTTCCTGGGGTGGGGATTCCCCCGCCCATTCTGGCGCAACGGGAGCGGCGCCGGGGGCGGAGCCGTGCGGGGTGGAGGTGGGCGTTCGAGGGCTGCTTTCAAGGGATAGGACCCGCCCGCGTCCAGCGCAAGAAGATTCATTCCCGGTGCTACCGCAGCAGCGTGAAACGTGCGGGGGGCGAGGCCTCGGGAACGCTTCCCGGGGCTGGCGGGCCGGCGCGCGAAGCCGCACCGGGCGCGGCTTATGCAAGTGGTGCATGCTCCGTGGCGAACCAATCCCTGGAGGAGCGATGCACAAGGTGCGCGTGGTGCGCTCGTACTACGACCAGTCCGAGCCGTACGTGGGGAAGATCGGCGAGGTGATCGGGCACTGGGGCCCCGACAACAACGAGGACGGCCGCGACGGGTTCATGGTGCAGTTCCCCGACGGCTCCATCATCGGCTTCACCGAGAACGAGGTGGAGGCCGTTGGCGACGACGAGGTGGAGACCGCGGCCCAGACCGCCGAGAACGGGAGCTGACGCCCGGCCGCCCCGGGCGCGGTTCGCCAGATCCCGGAGAACGGACGCAATCCGAAGCCCCTGCCGCAACCGCGTGCAGGGGCTTCGCGCGCCTGGAGGGGGCTCCCGGACAAACCGGTGTCCTGAATACGCTTATCGATTCGTATCGATCGACGGAAGTACAGCGTTTTCAGCATCTACCGGAAACGAGATCGGGGCGAGCCCCGGAACCCACGGCTCGCCCCGATCCTATTCTTCCCGCCGCCTGAGGATCAGCGGTCGCTGACGCGAGCCGGCGCGGGACGCGGGATGCGGAGCGTCTGGCCGGGCTGCAGCACCGAGTCCGCGCGCATCTCGTTGGCATCGCGGATGGCGGAGACGGTCGTGTCGTACGAGCGGGCGATGCTCCACAGCGTTTCGCCGCTCTTCACCACGTGCTGCACGTTTCGCCGCGAGGCAGCAGTCCGCGTCGCCGGGCGCGTCTCCTCGCTGATGCGGCGGCGCTCGGCGGTGCGGGTCTCGGCGCGGTCGCCGGAGGCGCTGCGGGAAGCGCGGGGGATGCGCAGCTTCTGGCCGGGCTGCAGGATCGCGCTGGCGGCCAGGTCGTTCGCCTCGCGAAGCTGCGCCGCCGTCACGTCGTACTTCCGCCCGATCCCCATCAGCGTCTCCCCTTGCTCCACCGTGTGGCGGAGGATGGACGCGAGCGCCGACGTGCTCTGCTGCCGCCGGCGCGTCGCCTCGCCCTCGCGTCGGCGGCTCGGCGCCTCGTCATCGTCCGACGCACGGCTGCGAGTCGAGCGCTCGCCGTCGTCCGCGCGAGCGCCGCGGCGCGTGCTCGACTCATCGTCCGCAGACGAGCGGGCGGTGGTGCGGCGGGTGGACGTGCTTTCGGACGACGTGGACACCCGGGGACGGCTGCCGCGCGTCTCATCCTCCGACGAGCGGCGGGTGGAGGCCGTGCGGGGGGACGAGGCCTCGTCGCCGGACGCGGACGAGCGCGCGCGCCGGGGCGATTCATCCTCCGACGAGCGGCGGGTGGAGGCGGTGCGGGTGGACGAGGGCTCGTCGTCCGTCGCGGAGCTGCGCGCGCGGGACGAACGGGACTCGCCGTCGTCATCCCCTGCGTCGTTGGATGCGGAGCGGGTCGACGTGGATCGCGTGGAGGTCGACTCGTCGTCCGTGTCGGCTCGGCGCGAGCTGCGGCGGCGCTCGGGGCGGGAATCATCCCCCGAATCGCCGTCGCCGCGGGCGGCGAGGCGCTCCACGGGGCGGGCGGTGAGCGCGCGGGCGGCGTCGGCGTAGAGGCGCACGCGGTCGCCGCGGCCGAGCTGGTCGAGGTTGGTGGAGAGGTTCAGCTCGCGGAGCTGCTCGAGCGTCAGGTTGCTGGCCAGCGCCACCTTCTGCGCGTCCTCACCCCGGCGCAGCGTGTAGAACTGGTAGCCGCCGCGCCGCCGGTAGTCGCTCGCCGCGTACGCCTGCTGCATCGCCGGCCCGCTCCCCTTGGGCACCCAGAGCCAGTAGAAGGCGGGCACCATCCCGCGGTGCAGGTGCGGGTTGAGCCCCGCGACCTCGCCCAGCGGCAGGTTGCCGATGCGCGCGAGGACGGGGAGCGGCGTGGGGAGGTCGACCTGGATGCTGTCGAACTCGAAGCGGCGCACCACCCCCGTCGGCGCGGTGTAGCCGAAGCGCGCCGGGTCCTTGGCGATGATGGTGACGGCGTAGAGCCGGGGGACGTAGCGGCGCGTCTCCTGGGCCAGGTTCCCGCGCGAGGCCAGGTCCCAGAAGTCGCGCGCGCCGTAGTTCGCCAGCCCGCGCCGGATCCGCCCGCCGCCCGCGTTGTAGGCGGCCGCCGCCAGCGCCCAGTTGCCGCCGAACTCGCCGTGGAGCTGCCGGAGGTGGCGCGCCGCCGCCCGGGTGGAGCGCACGGGGTCCATCCGCTCGTCGAGCTGGTCGTCGATCCGCAGGCCCATGCCGCGGCCGGTGGCGCTCATGAACTGCCACATCCCCACCGCGCCGGCGTGGCTGCGCACGGTGGGCTGGTAGCCGCTCTCCACCATCGCCAGGTGGTGCAGGTCGCGCGGGATGCCGGCCGCGGCGAACGTCTCCTGCACGAACGAGGCGTAGAGGTCGCCGCGCTGCATCCACCGCCCCACCACGTCGCGCCGCTGGTTGACCAGGAAGTCGAGCTCCGCGGCCACCCACTGGTTGGGCTCCACCGGCAGGTCGTAGGTGGCGCTGCCCAGCAGCTCGCGCCCCACCAGCCCATTCGGGATCCGCTGGATGGCGAAGGGTTCGTCCACCTTCTCGGGCTCGGCCGCGACCGGCGCGGGCATCGAGTCGGGCACCGGCAGCGCCGCGGGGAGCGGCGCGGGCGCGGTGTAGGCTTGATGCGGACCCCCTGCGCACGCGGCGGTGCCCGCCAGGAGCAACGCGAGCGGAAGCGCGGACGCGTGGAAATGCGTTCGTGGCATGGACCTGCCCAGTACTGCGTTGGCGAAGGCGGCCGCGCGCGGGAGTGCATGCGGTGCGCGCGGAGCTTATGGTGTGGGGGGTACGCGAAGATAAAACGGCCGGGGGATGATGCCAAGGCCGGGGAAGTGCCGATCCAGGCGGGGTCTCAACGCATCCCGGTGCGGGGAAACGACTTGCGGGATGCAGAGGGGAAAGCACCTCTCACCGAGCCGGCGCCCCGGCCCTCTCCCCGCGCCGGTGAGGGCGCGATGCCGAGGACCGACGCGGGATTCAGCCCCCCGCCGACATCTCCCCGGCCGCCGTGGGCCCGGCGCCCGGGGCAGGATCCGCCGGCCGCGCGGCCACGTCCGGCGCGGTGACCGACTTCACCGCCGCGCGCGACCGGCAGAGGGCCTGCAGGCGCTGCAGGTACTCGGCCTCGCGCTGGTTGTCGGCTTCGTCGCTGTGGCCCAGGCCGCGGAGCACGCGCCAGCGGTGGAAGGCCAGTTCGCTCGCGATCTGGTGCAATTCGCGCCGCTCGCGCCAGCTAGGCAGCCCGCCGGTGCGCCAGGCGCGGTAGCTGGCGGCCAGGCGGCTGCGCACCCTGCACAGGCGCGCCAGCTCGTCGGCGTCGATCACCCCCTGCTCCACCAGCGTCTCCAGGTGCTCGCGGATCACCCGGCCCTCGCGCTTCAGCGACATGCGGATGATCACCAGCACGCCGAAGAACGCGGGCACCATCACCGCAGCGTAAAGCGTCATGAACAGCACGTCGTCGCGGCTGGCGGCGTAGTTCCACACCGCGTGCAGCACCACCGCGCAGGCGAAGCCCAGCCACGGCGCCCAGGCGCGGGTACCGGGGTGCGTCCGCTCCCGCGCGTAGCCCAGCCCCATCCCCAGCATGCTGGTGAACAGCGGGTGCGCGAACGGCCCCACCACGCCGCGCAGCGCGAAGGTGGTCAGCGAGCTCTGGTGCCCCTGCTTGATCGCCTCGCCGTAGTACTGCACGTTCTCGAGCATGGCGAAGCCCAGCCCCACCATCGCCGCGTAGACCACGCCGTCCACCACCCCGTCGAACTCGTCGCGCAGCTCGTGGAAGAGGTAGAGGAGGGCCAGCCCCTTCGCCGTCTCCTCGATCAGCGGCCCGCTGGCGATCCTGCCGAAGGTCCGCGCCGCGTCCGCGCCGATCAGGCCGCCCAGGCGCGCCTCGGCCCAGGTGTTCAGCAGCAGCGCGATCAGCACCGCCACGGTGGCGCCCCAGGAAAAGGTCTGCGCCAGGGTGCGCGCCGGCTCCGGCTCGAAGCGGTCGAGCCACAGCGCCATCATCACGTAGAGCGGCACCGGGAGCACCGCCAGCGCCATCCCCATCCCCAGCGCGCGCGGGCCCAGCTCGCCGGCCATCACCAGCAGGCTCAGCAACCCGCACACCGCGGCGCTCCAGGTGAGCCCGGGGTGCGCGCGCGGCTCGCCGCCGTGCGGCGGCGGGGTGCGCGGCGTGCCGGCCGCGGCGGGGCCCGGGTCCATCGCTACTCGGTCCACGCCCCGAAGGTGCGTTCCAGCACGGCTTTTCGATAGGTGAAGATCTCGGCCAGGCGCGGCGCCACCAGCGCGCGGCGCACGGCGCCCCCGCCCGGCGGCAGCGCGTAGTGCACGATGTCGGTGGCCTCCACCCCGCCCGGGATCTCGCGGAAGAGGTGCTGGTGGTGCCAGAACCGGTAGGGCCCGAAGCGCTGCTCGTCCACGAAGCGGTGGGGCTCGTCCACGTGCGTGATCTCGGTAACCCAGCGCACCGGCAACCCCAGCAGCGGCCGCACGCGGTAGGTGATGATCATCCCGGCGTACATCCGCTCCGGCAGCGGGCCCGTCACCTCGAACCCCAGCGACGGCGGGGTGATGACGGCCAGGTTGCGCGCGTCGGAGAAGAAGTCCCACGCCTCGGCGATCGACACGGGGAGCTTCTGGAGGGCGTCCAGCCGGTGCAGCTTCATCGTCCTCCGTGGTGAGTTCCGCTCAGGGCCCGCCGCCCAAAGCTACTTCGCCCCCCGCACGGGCGACAACCGCAACGATCGAGACGCCCGTTTCGTGACGCATGGGCGGAGTCCAAAGAGCTGGTGCCGGAGGGCCGGACACGGAAAACCGCGGATTCGGGCGTGTCCCTCCGCTGCGCTCCGGGCCGGGCTTCGCGCGCCGTAGGCAACGATACCGCCGTTGCCAACGGCGCCGAGCCGCCGGCGCGCCATGGCCCCTCTCGTTCCCGCAGTCGACAGAGGTGGCGCGCCGGCGTCTCGGCCCTCCGGGCGCGAATCCCTCACGCAACCGCCCCTCGCGAAATGGAGCGTCTTCCAGGCTCGCCTGGAAACAGCGGTTCCCGGGTCCGAAAGCGCAGTCGGCGGCGATGCGCGCCGACTGCGCCACCGTTCGAATGCACCGCTTGCGTAACGACGCTCCGAAGCGGCCCAAAGGAGCCCGCCTACCGTAGAGGGTAAGACGTTGCTGCGTAAAAGCTTAGACCTGATCGGCGTGGGCTGAGAAAGGGTTTGCCCAAATCCTGAAATCGTGTTACATTCTGCCACCGCCCGGGACACCATTCCCGACGCGAGCGCCCTCCGCCAGCCCGCGGTTGCGCGCTACTCCCACGGCTGCTCCCCCCACATCGATGCGACCGACTCCGATTCGCGCGGCATTCGCCGCTGCGCTCGCTCTTCTGGTTGTGGCGTGCACCGACACCGGCATCGAGCCGGTCTCCCCGGGCGCGCTGCGTCTCGACGTCACGTCGAGCACCGGCCTGATGATCACCGAGGTGATGCCCGACCCGAGCAAGGTGGGCGACACCGCGGGCGAATGGTTCGAGGTGTACAACGGCGGCAGCTCGGCGATCAACCTGCAGGGCTACCGCATCGTGTCGGCTTCCGGCCTCACGAACAGCGAGTCGCACACCATCGCCTCGGCGGTGGTGGTGGACCCGGGCGAGTACGTGGTGTTCGGCAACAACATCAACCCCGCGACCAACGGCGGCGCCCCGGTGGCGTACTCGTACGGCGGCTCCATCTCGATGAACAACGGGAGCGGCACCAGCGCTAACGAGTGGCTGGCCCTGCGCACCTCGGCGGGCGTGACGGTCGACTCGGTGGCCTACGCGGTACGCACCCTTCCGGCGGTCCCCGGCCCGTACACGCCCCCGGCGGGCTCCTCGCGCGCCGTGGTCGACCTGGCGGGCGACAACACCATCATCTCGGGCACCAACTGGTCGACCTCGGTCAGCCTCTACGGCCTCGGCGACCGGGGCACCCCGGGCACGGCCAACCAGGGCGGCGCGGCGGTCTCGGTCAGCGTGCGCATCTCGTGGGTCACGCCGGGCACCACCTTCCGCGTGACGGCCACCGCCGTGGACTCGGCCGGCAAGCCGGCGGCGGCCAACTTCACCTGGACCAGCGACAACACCTCGATCGCCACCGTGGACGCCACGAGCGGCGTGGCGACCGGCGTCTCGACCGGCGTGGCGAACCTGACCGCCACCGCCAGCAACGGCGTGAGCGGCACCGCCCCGCTGTTCGTGGTGAACCCGGGCGACGTGTCGAGCATCTCCATCAGCATCAACGACCCGGCGCAGGTGCCGGCGGGCTACACCAAGCCGGCCTTCCCCACCAGCCGCACCCCCACCGGCGCCACGGTGACCCCGGCGCTCGCCTGGAGCAGCTCGGACCCGTCGGTCGCCACGGTCACCGAGCTGGGCTACGTGAACGGCGTCTCCACCGGCACGGTGAAGATCCGCGCCACCGCCCCCAACGGCGTGTACGGCGAGGTCCCCTTCACCGTGATCCCGGCCGACGCGCCCACCACGGCCGTCTACCGCAACCACGTGGAGTTCGGCCAGCCGCTGAACACCCCGGCGGGCGACATCGTGCTGAGCAAGCGCCAGTTCGTGGCGGGCTACAACCCGACGCGCGGCGCCCCCGACTGGGTGAGCTGGAACATCAACGCCACGCAGTTCAGCGGCGTTCCGCGCTGCGACTGCTTCAGCGCCGACCAGACGCTGCCGGGCGACGTGTACAAGGTGGTGGACTTCGACTACCGCAACAGCGGGTACGACCGCGGCCACATGGTGCAGTCGGAGAGCCGCACCACGACCGACCAGGAGAACGCCAGCACCTTCCTGCTCACGAACATCGTGCCGCAGGCCGGTGAGAACAACCAGGGCCCCTGGAGCAAGTTCGAGAACTACCTGAACGACCTGGCCCGCACCAATGGCAAGGAGATCTACGTGGTGGCGGGCGGCGAGTACTCGGCCTCGCCGGCCACGCTGAAGGGCGAGGGCAAGGTCGCCATCCCCGAGTTCACCTGGAAGGTGGCGGTGATCATGGACGGCGGCGAGGGGCTGGCCAACGTGAGCTCCACGGGCGACCTGCAGGTGATCGCCATCCGCATGCCCAACCTGACCACGCCCGACGTTCCGGGCAGCGC
>DASQLJ010000346.1:0-4297 GCA_035630095.1 Longimicrobium sp. | reverse complement strand
CGTGTCCCTCCGCTGCGCTCCGGGCCGGGCTTCGCGCGCCGTAGGCAACGATACCGCCGTTGCCAACGGCGCCGAGCCGCCGGCGCGCCATGGCCCCGGCTCGTTCCCGAAACGTCGACGCGGGCGCGCCGGCGTCTCGGCCCTCCGGGCGCGAATCCCTCACGCGATCCGCTCGCGGAACGAGTTGGGGGGCTTTATCAGGCCGGCGACGAGGGCCGGGCACGCCCGGCAACCCTGCCGCGGAGGGGGAGCGATCCTCCGCCCGGCGCCCATGCCGCCGATCTCCGGATCCGCGGAAGCGCAGCGAAGCATCCACCCGACGGCACGGCCACACCCGCGGAACGGGGGACGGAGACGAGATCCGCCGCCGCCCGCCGCGGCACCCGACCGATCGACCCGGCACCACCTACCCTGATCGAGGAGTGAACATGACGCAGGACCTGGCAACCATGATCCCCGGCATCGCGCCGATCACCGACGGCCGCGCCGAGGCCTCGCGCCTCGACGGGCTCCCCGACGCGCCGGTGGTGGTGACGCCCACCGGGCCCGGGGTGGTGCTGGCCGACTTCGCCGGCGAGAACCGGCCGTGGGTGCAGGCCACGCTCGAGGAGGCCGGCGCCATCCTCTTCCGCGGCTTCGAGGTGGAGGGGCTGGACGGCTTCCAGCGCTTCATGCTCTCGGCCTCGGGCGAGCTGCTGCCGTACACCTACCGCTCGTCGCCGCGCACGCAGGTGCAGGGAAACATCTACACCTCCACCGAATACCCGCCCGACCAGCGCATCCCGTTCCACACCGAGATGTCGTACACCACCACCTGGCCGATGAAGATCGGCTTCCTCTCGCTGATCGTGGCCGAGACCGAGGGTGAGACGCCGATCGCCGACAGCCGCCGCGTCTACGACCGCATCCCCGTGGACATCCGCCAGAAGTTCGAGGACAGGGGGGTGATGTACGTGCGCAACTACACGCCCTGGCTCGACCTCTCCTGGCAGACCGTCTTCCAGACCGAGGACCGCGGCGAGGTGGAGCGCTTCTGCGAGGCGGCGGGGATCCAGACCGAGTGGATCGACGACGACCACCTGCGCACCCGCCAGGTGTGCCAGGGCGTGGCCACCCACCCCGCCACCGGCGAGAAGGTGTGGATGAACCAGGCGCACCTGTTCCACGTGACCAGCCTGGACCCGGCGATGGTGGAGATCCTCCTCGAGGAGTTCGGCGAGGAGAACCTCCCCCGCAACACCTACTACGGCGACGGCACGCCGATCGAGCCCGCGGTGTTCGCGGCGATCCAGGACGCGTACGACGCCGAGGCGCTCCTCTTCCCCTGGCAGGAGAACGACGTCCTCCTCCTGGACAACATGCTGATGGCGCACGCGCGCTCGCCCTTCACCGGCCAGCGCCGCGTGGTGGTCGGGATGGCCGAGGCGTACGGGGCCCCGGCCGAGGTCTGACCCGGGCGCCGCGGGCGCGGCCGGCGGCGTCCGTCCCCCCCCGGGGGACGCGGCGGCGCCGGCCGGCCCGGCTGGAAGATCCGTCCCGCGCGAGCAGGCGCGGGACCTCGACAAACCATGGAGTGGCGTGAATGACCGTTCAGGGACTGCTGGGTAGGCTCCATGCCGCCGACATCCGGCTGCGGAAGAGCGAGGGCGACCTTCTCATCTCCGGGAAGAAGGAGAACGTGGACGCGTCGCTCCTGCAGGGGCTGCGCATCCACAAGGCCGCCCTGCTGGGGATGATGGACGACGCCGCCGACGGCTGGTGGCGCCCCCCCGTGTTCGGCCCCGAGTCGTTCCCGCTCGCCGGGCTCGACCAGGACGAGCTCGACCGCATCGTCGCGGCGGTGCCGGGCGGCGCGTCGAACGTCCAGGACATCTACCCGCTCGCGCCGCTCCAGCAGGGCATCCTCTTCCATCACCTGATGGAGGCGGAGGGCGACCCCTACCTGCTCGAGGGGCTGCTCAGCTTCGACAGCCGCGAACGGCTCGACGCCTACCTGGGCGCGCTGCGCGCGGTGATCGCCCGCCACGACATCCTGCGCACCTCCATCGCCTGGGAGGGGCTGCGCGAGCCGGTGCAGGTGGTGTGGCGCGAGGCGCCGCTGCGGGTGACCGAGGAGAGGGTGGACCCGGCCGACGGCGACGTGGAGGCGCAGCTCTACGCGCGCTTCGACGCGCGCCACCACCGCATCGACCTGCGCGAGGCGCCGCTGATGCGCGGCCACGTGGCGCGCGACGAGGCGCGGGGCACCTGGCTCCTCCTCCTCCTGCGCCACCACATCGTGAGCGACCACACCACGCAGACGCTGCTGCGCAGCGAGGTCGAGGCGCACCTGCTGGGGCGCGAGCACGCGCTCCCCGAGCCGCTCCCCTTCCGCAACTTCGTGGCGCAGACGCGCGTGGGCGCCAGCAGCGGGGCGCACGCGGCGTACTTCACCGCGCTGCTGGGCGACGTGGCCGAGCCCACGGCGCCGTTCGGCCTGCTGGACGTGCGCGGCCACCGCTCGCGCATCGAGCGGGGGCAGCTGGAGCTGGAGGACGCAGTCGCCGTGGGGATCCGCGACTGCGCGCGCCGGCTGGGGGTGACCGCGGCCAGCCTCTGCCACGTGGCGTGCGCGCAGGTGCTGTCGCGCGTGTCGGGGAAGGACGACGTGGTGTTCGGCACGGTGCTCTTCGGACGGATGATGGGGGGCGAGGGGACCGACCGGGTGATGGGCCCCTTCATCAACACCCTGCCCGTGCGGATCCGCGTGGGCGCCGAGGGGGCCGAGGCCACGGTGCGGCGCACGCACGCGCAGCTCACCGGGCTGATGGACCACGAGCACGCGTCGCTGGCGCTGGCGCAGCGGTGCAGCCGGGTGGCGGCGCCCACGCCGCTCTTCTCCGCGCTCTTCAACTACCGCCACATCGGCGACATCCAGCGGCCGGAGGGCGTGGAGCTCCTGCGCAGCGACGAGCGCACGACCTTCCCCTTCACCGTCTCGGTGGACGACTTCGAGGCGCGCGTGCGCCTGACCGCCGAGGTGCAGGCGCCGGGCGAGGCGCTGCGCGTCTGCGGGCTGATGCGCGAGGCGATCGTGGGCCTGCTCGCCGCGCTGGAGTCCGCCCCCGCGCGGCCGCTGGGCGACGTCGACGTCCTCCCCGCGGCGGAGCGGCGGCTGGTGGTGGAGGAATGGAACGCCACCGGCGCCGCGTACCCGGCCGGGTGCGTCCACGCGCTCTTCGAGGCGCAGGCGGCGCGCACGCCGGACGCGCCGGCGCTGCGCTTCCTGGAGCGCACGCTCACCTTCGCCGAGCTGGACGCGGCCGCCAACCGCCTCGCCCGCCACCTGCGCGGCCGCGGCGTGGGGCCCGAGGCGCGCGTGGCGCTCTTCCTGGAGCGCGGCCCGGAGCTGATCGTCGCCCTCCTGGCGACGCTGAAGGCCGGCGGCGCCTACGTTCCGCTCGACCCCACCGCGCCGGTGGAGCGGCTGGCGGGGATGGTGGCCGATTCCAGCGCCGTCCTCCTGCTGACCCACGCACCCCTGCGCGCCGAGGCGCCCGCCGGCGTCCCCGTGCTCTGTGTTGACGCGGAGGCCGAGGCGATCGCCGCGGAGAGCGCGAGCCCGGTCGAGGGCGGCGTCGGCGCGGAGAACCTGGCGTACGTCCTCTACACCTCGGGGAGCACGGGGCGGCCCAAGGGCGTGCTGGTGCAGCACGGCGGCGCCTGCAACCTGGTGCACGCGCAGGCGCGCGCCTTCGGCAGCGGGCCCGGCGAGCGCATCCTGCAGTTCGCGCCGCTGCACTTCGACAGCTCGGTGGCGGAGATCTTCATCGCGCTGAGCACGGGGGCGGAGCTGTGCATGGCCCCGCGCGAGGCGCTCCTCCCCGGCCCCGACCTGGTGGAGCTGCTGCGCGCGCGGGAGATCACCAGCGCCAAGTTCACCCCCACCGCGCTGGGCGTGCTCCCCTTCGCCGAGCTGCCGCGGCTGGCCACCCTCATCGTGGGCGGCGAGGCGTGCCCGCCGGAGCTGGTGGCGCGCTGGGCGCCGGGCCGGCGCTTCTTCAACGTGTACGGCCCCACCGAGGCCACCGTGCGCGCCAGCATGGCCGAATGCGTCGCCGGGGCCAGGGTCACCATCGGCCGCGCGCTCCCCAACACCCGCCTGTACGTGCTGGGCGCGGGGATGCGGGCCGAGCCGGTGGGCGTGCCCGGCGAGCTGTACGTGGGCGGCGTCGGGGTCGCGCGCGGCTACCAGGGGCGGCCGGCGCTCACCGCCGAGCGCTTCGTCCCCGACCCGTTCGCGGGCCGCGGCGCGCGC
>DASQLJ010000345.1:0-3520 GCA_035630095.1 Longimicrobium sp. | reverse complement strand
GATCGCCCCGCGACATCGGGCTTGACATCGTGTACCGTTTAGTACACACTACATGGCATGACGACGCTGGGTGATTTCCTGCGGGAGCGGCGCGAGGCGCTGCGCGAGGGCGACCGGAGCTTTTCGCTGCGGCAGGTGGCGCAGCGGGTGGCGATCGAGCCGAGCTTCCTCAGCAAGGTGGAGCGCGGCGAGTCTCCCCCGCCCTCCGAAGACACGCTGCGGCGCCTGGCGGCGGAGCTGGACGTGGACGCGGACACGGTGCTGGCGCTGGCCGGCAAGGTGTCGAGCGACCTGCAGGAGGTGATCCGCCGGCGCCCCATGCTGTTCGCCGCGCTCATCCGCGAGCTGAAGGACCTGCCGGACCACGCGGTGCTCCGGCTCGTCCGCGAGGTGCGCGACGGCGAGTGGTAGACGAGACGCGTTCGCCGGGACGCCGCGGATCGGCCGTCCCCTGCCCTGTACTCTCTTCCTGTGAGGCCGGGATGATCGAGCTGCGCAACGACTCGCTGGTCTTCTCCTTTCCCGAGGTGCACGCCGACGCGCGCCTGGAGGTGGAGCTGCAGCGCACCCTGCGCATCCCCGACGACGGGAAGAATTACCCGCTCCCGCCCGGCCTGGGCCGCTTTCCCCTGCGCCACGTGGACGACCATGCCGCGCGCCTGCCGGCCGAGTGGGTGCGCCACGGCGGCGTGATGCTGCCCATGTACCAGGCCGAGGCGCTGTGGATCAACTTCCGCTCGCCGACCGACTATCCGTTCGCGGTGAAGGTGGCGACGGGCAAGATCAACGCGGTGACCGGTGAATCGTGGCGCGACGGGCTGAACCGCGGGCCGCAGGACTACGTGGCCGTGCCCGGCCAGCCGTGGCTGGACGGCTACGTGGTGGAGAAGGGCTTCATCCGCCAGTTCGTGGCCATGCCGCTGGGCGCCGGCTACACCGCCGAGGAGCAGGTCACCGGCGCGGCCGAGCACGGGGGGCTGCAGGTGATGGCCTTCCCCCTCAAGCGCGAGGCGTGGGAGCGCATCCTGGCCGAGCGTGCGAAGATGCGGGCGGAACAGGAGCGCCAGATGCCGCGGGCGCCGATGATGGCCGCGGCGCCCGCGTCGGCCGGGATGGCGATGGGGCTGGGCGCCGGCGGGCGGATGAAGCAGGCGATCTACCAGGACCGCACGGCGATGGAGGACTGGGAGCTGCGCGCCGGCAGCCGCTGCTTCGTGCACATCGCCAACTCGCTGGTGTGGCGGTCGATCACCGGCAGCGAGCCGCCCACCACGCCGCCCACCTCCGAGGAGTACACGCGCGCCGGCCTCCCGTGGTTCGACTACTACGCCGAGGGTCGCACGGCGGTGGAGGGCTCCAAGATCCTGGGCGGCCTCAGGAGCATCTTCAATCTCGGCAAGGAGAAGGGCGACGTGCCGCTGCCCGAGAACGCGCCGGTGGAGCCGGTCCACGTCGTGCCGCTACACGAGAAGCCGACCGCCGCGACGGTCCGCGAGGGAGCGTTCTGATCGTTTCGCACCGTTGAAACGAGGCGCCCCGGCACGAGCTCGTGGTGGGGCGCCTCTTCGTTCATTCAGCCGGTCACGACTGTCGGACGACAGACGACCGGGCCGGCTCAGCCATCGCCGCGCGGCTCGGCGGGCGGGCCGCCCAGCGTCTCCACCACCTCGTCCACGGTGGGGTTGCCCTCGAGGATGAAGACCACGCCGGGGACGGGGATCACGTCCGTCAGCGGCGTGCCGGGGGCGAAGCCGCTGGGGAGCGTCATCAGCCCCGCGTGGTCGGTGCCCAGCTCCAGCTCGTCGGCCGAGCCCAGCATCCCCTCCGACACTTCGCCGCGCAGCTTGCCGCGCTTGATCTTCACCCCGTTGGGCAGCGTGACACCGCCGCGGATCACCGGGTAGAACGCGCCGGCCTCCACGTTGTCGGCGCCGGTGACGATCTGCAGGCGCTGCTCGGTGCCGTCGTTCACCACGCACACCTTCAGCCGGTCGGCGTTGGGGTGCTGCGTCATCGTCTCCACGAGCCCCACGACGATCGGCTTCAGCAGCTCGGCGAGCGGCACCACGCGGTCCACGGTGAAGCCGCGATCGGCAAGCAGCCGGGCGACGGCCTCGTGGTCGTCGGGGAGCGCGGGGACGCGCGAGCGAAGCAGGGTCTGGCTGACGTTGAGCACGGGCGGCTCCAGGCGATGGGCGAGAAAAGGACGATGCGAGGAACGCCGGCGCGGGTGGCGCCGGCGCTCCGGTTTCCGTGTCGATCAGCGGAGGGAGTGGGATTCGAACCCACGAGGTGTCGCCACCCGCCGGTTTTCAAGACCGGTGCATTCAACCGCTCTGCCATCCCTCCATGGCGGGGGCAATCTAATGCCCTTCGCGCCGCTCGCGTACCCCCGCGCTACCGGCATCCGCCACCCGGCCCGCCCGCGCGCGAGCTCCCGCATCACCAGATTGCCCCATCCCGCCGTGGCGGCTAATATCCCGCGCTTCCACTCCGGGCGAATCATCGGGCGCGCGGCGGCGCCTTCAACGGTTCAGGACGAACGCAAGAATCTGGGATGGCCGACACCGAACTGATGGAAAAGCTCGTATCCCTCGCCAAGCGGCGCGGATACGTGTTCCAGTCCTCCGAGATCTACGGCGGCACGGGGTCCGTGTGGGACTACGGCCCGCTGGGCGTGGAGCTCAAGCGCAACGTGAAGGAGGCCTGGTGGCGCGCCATGGTGCACATGCGCGACGACATCGAGGGCCTCGACGCGGCGATCCTGATGCACCCGCGCGTGTGGGAGGCGAGCGGGCACGTGGAGAACTTCACCGACCCGCTGGTGGAGTGCCGCAACTGCCATCGCCGCTACCGCGTGGACACCCTGCTGGCCGAGACCGGCGCCGCCGACCTGGAGCACGCGCAGTGCCCGAGCTGCGGAAAGACCGGGCAGTGGACCGAGCCGCGCCAGTTCAACCTGATGTTCAAGACGCAGAAGGGCGCCGCCGTGGATTCGGCCGACGTCATCTACCTGCGTCCCGAGACGGCGCAGGGGATCTACGTCAACTTCCTGAACGTGCAGCAGAGCGCGCGGCAGAAGATCCCCTTCGGCATCGCGCAGATCGGCAAGGCGTTCCGCAACGAGATCACCCCCGGGAACTTCACCTTCCGCACGCTCGAGTTCGAGCAGATGGAGATGCAGTTCTTCGTGAAGCCCGGGAGCGACGGCGAGTGGTTCGAGCGCTGGCGCGAAGAGCGCTGGAAGTGGCACCTGGAGACGATCGGGCTGGCGGCCGACCGGCTGCGCTACCGCCCGCACGAGAAGCTGGCGCACTACGCCAGCGCCGCGGGCGACGTGGAGTTCTTCTTCGGCGGCACCATCGGCGACGAGGGGTGGGGCGAGATCGAGGGGATCCACAACCGCACCGACTACGACCTCTCGCGCCACCAGGAGTACAGCGGCAAGCGGCTGGAGTACATCGACCCGGCGGCGGGCGAGCGGTACATGCCGTACATCATCGAGACCAGCGCCGGGGCG
>DASQLJ010000344.1:0-4352 GCA_035630095.1 Longimicrobium sp. | reverse complement strand
CTCCGCCTCCCAGCGGCCGCGGCGCTCCTCCAGCTCCGGCGAGCGCGGCGTGTCGGGCGCGGGGGGCTTAGGGCGCGGCTTCGACTCGGCTGACGCGTCGGGCTTCGGCGCCTTCGGCTTCTCCTTGCGCGCGGCGGGCTGCTGCGGCTGTGCGGGATGCGCCTTCGCCCACGTGTCGCGGAGCGTCACCGTGCGGTTGAACACCAGCGCCTCCGCGGTCGAATCCACCATGTCCGAGCAGAAATACCCCACGCGCTCGAACTGGTAGCGGCTCCCCGGCGGATCGTTGCGCACCGACGGCTCGATCACCGCGTCGGCGATCCGCACCAGCGACGTGGGGTTGATGTAGTCCTTGAAGTCGCCCTCCATGGCGTCCGGGTCGGGCTCGGTGAACAGCCGGTCGTAGAGCCGCGCCTCGCAGCGCACGCCGTGCGCGGCGCTCACCCACTGGATCGTGCCCTTCACCGCGCGGCCCTCGGGGGCGTTGCCGCCGCGCGTCGCCGGATCGTAGCTGCAGCGCAGCTCCACGATCTCTCCGGCGTCGTCCTTCACCACTTCGTCGCAGCGGATCACGTAGGCGTAGCGCAGCCGCACCTCGCCGCCGGGCGACAGGCGGAAGAACCCCTTGGGCGGGCTCTCCATGAAGTCGTCGCGGTCGATGAACAGCTCGCGCGAGAAGGGGAGGGGGCGCGACCCCTCGTTCGGCACGTCGTGCGGCCAGTACGGCGCGTCCAGCGCCTCCGTCTCCCTCTCGGGATAGTTGGTGATGACCACCTTCAGCGGATGGAGGACGCAGAGAACGCGCGGCGCCCGGTGGTTCAGGTCGTCGCGGATGGCGTGCTCCAGCCGGCCGATCTCGATCAGGTTCTCGGCCTTGGCCACCCCCGCCGCCTCCCAGAAGGCGCGCAGCGCCTCGGGGGTGGCGCCGCGCCGCCGCAGCCCGGCGATGGTGTTCATCCGCGGGTCGTCCCACCCGCTCACGTAGCCGCCCTTCACCAGCTCCAGCAGCTTTCGCTTGCTGGTGACCATGTACTCCACGTTGCCGCGCGCGAACTCGTACTGGTGCGGCCGCGCCGGCGTGCCCCCGAGCGAGCGGACGAAGTCCTGCCAGTGGTCCACCACCCAGTCGTACAGCGCGCGGTTGTTGTCGAACTCCAGCGTGCAGAACGAGTGGGTGATCCCCTCGATGGCGTCTTCGATCGGGTGCGCGTAGTCGTACAGCGGGTAGATGCACCACCGGTCGCCGGTGCGGTAGTGGTGCGCGTGGCGGATGCGGTAGAGGATCGGGTCGCGCAGCAGCATGTTGTGCGCGGCCAGGTCGATCCGCCCGCGCAGCACGTGGCTGCCGTCGGGGAACTCGCCCGCCTTCATCCGCCGGAACATCTCCAGGCTCTCCCCGGGCGTCCGGTCGCGAAACGCCGTGGGCCGCCCCGGCTCGTTAACCGTGCCGCGCGCCTCGCGGATCTCCTCCTCCGACGCGCTGTCCACGTACGCGTGGCCGTTCTGCACCAGGAACTCGGCGAACGCGTACATCTGGTCGAAGTAGTCGGCCGCGTAGTACAGGTGCGGGCCGAAGTCGTAGCCGAGCCACTTCACCGCGTCGATGATCGACTCGACGTAGTGCACGTCCTCGGTCTCGGGGTTGGTGTCGTCGAAGCGCAGGTGGCAGCGGCCGCCCGTCTCCGCCGCGATCCCGAAGTTCAGCACGATCGACTTGGCGTGGCCGAAGTGCAGGTAGCCGTTGGGCTCCGGCGGAAAGCGCGTGACGATGGTCGGGTACTTCCCCTCGCGCAGGTCGTCGGCGACGATGGTGCGGATGAAGTCGAGCCCCTCGCGCTCGGTGAACTCGGCGGCAGTGCCGCGGGCGTCGGAAGCGGTGGTGGTCACGGTCGGTCCGGCTATGGTCCGTGCGCGGGCAAACCCCGCGCGGCAAGGCAGATGCGGAACGGCTGAGAATAGCGAAGCCGCGCCGGATCTACAACTTTCGAGGGGATGATTGTGCACTCCGGATCGCCCGGAGACCACACGGGTCCGGAACGGTGAAGCGGCCGCCATGAGTGTTGGTCGGTAGCTCCAGAGTCGTCTCGCGTGCGTCCAGAGTTGCCCACCGCTGGCCGCTTCCGCTCGCTTCGGGCTCTCGCGATTGACAGGCGCTCCTCGCGCACGCAACCTTCGTCCAAATCCTGCGGCATCGGCGCGCACCCGACGATCATCCCCGTTCGTGGATAGCTACGAGTTCCTGGTCCTGGGCAGACCGGTTTCAGTCAACGGGAGAAACCGGGCGGACGACAAGCGATGGCGTGAGGAAGTGAAGATCCAGGCGATCTGCAACTCGCCTGTGATCCCGCCGTTCACGATGCCGACCATTCGCCTGACGATCGTCTTTCTGTGCAACGGTGCATTGATCGACACCGACAACATCATCAAACCTATCCAGGACGAGTTGACCGGCCTGTTCTACGGAGACGACGAGATGGTGAGCGATGTCGAAAGCCATCGGCGAACGTGGGAGGACAACGTAGCCGCCGATCGGCTTCCCCTGCTGCTCAGGAAGGCGTGGGCCGAGCGGCAGCAATGCGTCTACATCCGTGTGGAACGAAGCCGCAACTTGGAGGATCTGCTATGATCGTCGATGCAATTACCGCCAAGGTGCAGCAACTCCGTGAGAACTACGAGAAGGAGGGCTTCGAGATCATCGAACGGCCCGGACCCGAGCACTTTCCGTTCGAGGTGGGATATCGCGGCCACTACCGCCCGGCGATGCTGGCCCGGCGCGGTGACGAGAACTACATCTTCGAAGTACGCGATCCCCGGCGAACATCGCTCGAGCCCCTGATGGAGCGGATGGAGGAGATCCGGAAGCATGCAGGCTGGCGCTTTTTCCTCGTCACCACAGAAGATGTGGTGCCGCATGATGCGCCCGGATTGCAGGGCGAGCCACCGCCGTGGCCTGATCTCGAACGGCGGGCAGAGCAGGCGTTGAGCTTCGCCGCGGCGGGTGCACCCCCGATCGCGCTGTTGCTGCTGTGGCCGAGCGTGGAGGGGGTGCTTCGTAAGATCGCGCTCAGCAACGGAATCCCCGTGGACCTGCTCTCCGCACCGTTCCTGATCACGGCCCTGTACGACCAGGGATTCATTTCGATGGATGCGTACGAGTCGCTCCTTAAAGCTGTCGACATACATCGAAGCGTGGTCCACGGGTACGATGCTCCCGCCGACCAAGTTGCGGACGCGGTGCGTGCTGCGGCGGACGTGCTCCACGAGATGCTCCCCAAGCCGGTAGAGCGCGCGGCGTAATCGCATCTCGCGCCGGGGAATCCCGCGCCACACCGCGTCTCGCCCTCCGCGAGCGGAGCCGAAGCCCGGCTCCGTTTCGTCGTGTCGCGGCGCGCGGCGTGACATCCGCGGGCGGGCGGCGTAGGTTGCGGGCCTGCAGTCTCGTGTGACGATGCCCGCCCACACCTCGGCTTCCCATGGCGCAACCCTCCGGACCGCTGCTCACGCGCATCGCGCGGGTCCGCTTTCCGCACCCGCTGATCCTGCTCGTCGGCGGCGTGCTGCTGGCGGCGCTCCTCACCTGGATACTCCCCGCGGGCGAGTACACCCGCACGCGCGATCCCGTCACCGAGCGCGACGTGGTGGTGGCCGGGAGCTACCACACCGTGGCCGCGCAGCCGGTGGGGCCGTTCGACGCGCTCGTCGCCATCCCGCAGGGGATGGTGGAAGCGGCGGACGTCATCTTCTTCGTGTTCCTGGTGGGCGGCGCGTTCGCGGTGGTGGAGCGGACGGGCGCGCTCACGCGGGGGATGAACGGGCTGCTGCGCCTGGTGCAGGGCCGCGAGTCGCTGGTGATCCCCGTCGTCTCCGTCGTCTTCGCCGCCGGCGGCGCGCTCGAGCACATGCAGGAGGAGATCATCGCCCTGATCCCCGCGCTGCTGCTGCTCACCCGGCGGCTGGGCTACGAGCCGATGGTGGCGGTGATGATGAGCATCGGCGCGGCGGTGGTGGGCGCGGCGTTCAGCCCGATCGACCCGTTCATGGTGGGGATCGCGCAGAAGCTGGCGCACCTCCCCGTGCTCTCGGGCGCCGGCTTCCGCATCGCCTTCATGCTCCCGGCCGTGGCGCTGTGGACATGGTGGACGATGCGCTACGCCCGCCGGACGCGGGTGTCGCCGGACGCGGTGGCGGCCGCCGTCTCTGGAGGACCGGGTGTGGCGGGGCAGGGCGAGGGCGCGGCCGCCGAGGTCGCCCCCGCGGGGCGCGGGCGGAGCATGGTGATCCTGCTGGTGATCCTGGCCACCTTCGTGGTGTTCGTCTACGGCGTGTACACGCTGGGATGGGGCTTCACGCAG
>DASQLJ010000343.1:0-4736 GCA_035630095.1 Longimicrobium sp. | reverse complement strand
AAGCCGATGTAGCGCAGCTTCCCCGCCTCCCTGGCCTCCAGCAGCGCCGCGTTCGCGCCGTCCTCGCGGAAGATGCGGTCAGCGTCTTCGTAGCGGATCACCTCGTGGTGCTGCACCAGGTCGATGCGGTCGGTGCCCAGGCGCTTCAGCGACTCGTCGAGCTGCCGCGCGGCCTCCTCCTTCGAGCGGCCGTCGATCTTGGTCATCAGGAAGACGCGGTCGCGGTAGCCGTCGCGCAGCGCCTTGCCCATGCGCTTTTCGCTGGCGCCGTCGTTGTAGTCCCACGAGTTGTCCATGAAGTCGATCCCGCCGTCCACCGCCGCGCGGACGATGCGCAGGGCGAGCGCCTCGTCCACCTGCTTCAGCCCCAGGTGCCAGCCGCCCAGCCCGATGGCCGAGACGCTCTCTCCCGTGCGCCCCAGCACCCGGCGGGGCATGGGCGTGTGCGGACCGCTCTGGGCCATTTGGGCTCTCCTGTCGATGGTCGAAGATCAGCCGTGCGCGCTGCTGCGAGATCCGATCCACCTTGTTGCGTGAGAAGCCGGAAAAACCAACGGCAGGTCTCACGCAGAGTCAGCAGAGTGAGCAGAGGAACCGCGGTTGTTCTCTGCTGACTCCGCTGACTCTGCGTGAAACCGCCGTTGCTGACTCTCTGTCGATCGAAAGACGGAGGTCAGCTCGCCAGCTTGCCGGCGATCTCCACCAGGCGGCGGGCCTGGTGGCGGATGGCGGCCTTCTTCTCGTCGCTCAGCGGCTCGCCGTTGGCGGTGACGGTGGTGCCGTACGGGTTGCCGCCCGCCGCGAAGGTGACCGGGTCGGTGTAGCCCGGCGCCACGATCACGCAGCCCCAGTGCATCATGGTGGTGTAGAGGCCGATCAGCGTGGTCTCCTGGCCGCCGTTGGGGTTCTGCGCGCTGGTCATGGCGCTCACCGCCTTGTTGGCGAGCTTGCCCGTGGCCCACAGCGGCCCGAGCGAGTCGATGAACGCGCGGAGCTGGCTGGCCGACACGCCGAAGCGGGTGGGCGCGCTGAACAGGTACGCGTTGGCCCACTCCATGTCGTCGTACGTGACCTCCGGAATGCTGGCCGTGCGCTCCGCCTGTGCGCGCCAGGCGTCCTGCCCGTTCACCACGCCCTCGGGTGCCGTCTCGCGCACCTTCAGCAGCCGCACCTCGGCACCGGCCTCGCGCGCCGCGTCGGCGGCGGTCTGGGCCATCTGGTGGTTGGTTCCGTAGGTGCTGTAGTAGATCACCGCCAGCCGAACCTCGCTCATCTCGCCCCGCCCCGAAAAAGGTCGTTGAAACGAACATCGCCGCGGCGGAACGGGCTTCCCCGCTCGCCGCGCCGGTCACCGTGAACCGGGGGCGCGGTGTGGGAGCACGCCTCGTGCCCGACTGCGTTCGGCGCTCCCGAGGGGTGTATCGCATGCGGCGGCGGGGGCCCCTCCCCCCGACCCCCTCCCCACGCTTCGCGGGGGAGGGGGGGCATGGAACTGCGGCGTTGCGGCCGTGGACGTGCGGAAGGCCGGCGGAATCGCGTCCGCCGGCCTCCACCTTTTTCAGTGCGCGCGAGAAGGTGCGGCGGTCAGCGCCGGGGTGTCAGCAGTAGGGCAGGCACATCGTGCGGCACGTCTCGCACCGGGTCTGCCGCGTGGGGGCGAGGAAGTCCATCCCGTCGCGCTGCTCGCCCGCGAGCGCGGGGGTGGGCTCGAACGAGGTGACGGTGAGATCTTCCGGGGCCAGCTTGAGCTTGTCCATGCGCGCCTCCCGAGGGTGTGGGCCGAACGTGGGAACCCGCCGAATGTAAAGCCGCGGCCCCGTGCGCCACCAGCCGGGCGGAGGCTCGTTCCTCCACATCCGGTCGGTTTGTCCCGGGAACCGGGTCATCGGGCGGAGCGTCCGCGGTCGCGCGATCTAGACTTCGGGGGACTGCTGCCCGGAACAGTGCGGGCACACCGCGCGGGTCAGCCGGATCACGCCGGGGTAGCCGATCAGGCGGTGAAGGACACCGGGCGGCACCGGCGTCCACCGCCGCGCGGGCGTGCACACCCGCCCGCAGACGCGGCAGACCGGCAGCTCCCGATCCGCCCGGGGCACGGTGCGAAGCGCATCCCATAGCTTCTTACAGGCCTTTACCCCTCCCCGCAGATTCATGGAGAGAGCGACGACCTGGCGGCTTTCAGACTTGGCCACACGTGCGCGGGCACGCAGCGCGGCGGATTCGTGCCTCGCCTGCTCCCGGCGCACGTCGAACGCCGCAAGCCAGGCGGGATCGGTCCGGTTTGCTTCCATCACTCCCCCGTCGAAATGTGCCGCGGAAATTTACTGCACCAGGGGCGCCGTGGGGACATCACCACGCATGGGAGCCCATCCCGGTGCTACGTGTCCCGACAGTTCCCGCGATATGAGCAGGGGTACCGGGAAAGCCGCGGGCGCTGTCCACTCTTCGCGTCGGAATCCACGCCGCTGGGCCCGGTCGTCGCGGTCGCGCGGGCTACCGGGCGGTCGAGCGCACGAAGTTCTTCGATCCTGCGTCCAGAAGCAGGGGACGAGATCCGGATCGGGTCTCATGATTCTTGCGTGCGGCTCGCGAGCCTGGGCGGCGCCCATCCGGTCCGGGCGCGCAACGATGGTTCGGACGACGATTCACGGACGCATGCCGGAGACGACTCCCGCCGTACTGGTGGTGGACGACCGCCCCGAGAACCTGCTGGCGATGGTGAGCGTGCTGGAGCCGCTGGCGCTGGACGTGGTGCAGGCGGCCTCGGGCGCCGAGGCGCTGCGGCACGTGCTGGAGCGCGGCTTCGCCTGCGTGCTGCTGGACGTGCAGATGCCCGAGATGGACGGGTTCGAGGTGGCCCGGCACATCAAGGCGCGCGAGCGCACCCGCCACACGCCGATCCTCTTCCTCACCGCCATCGACCCCGACCCCCAGCGCGTGCGCGACGCCTACGCGCTGGGCGCCGTGGACTTCCTCTCCAAGCCGATCGACCCCGAGCTGGTGCGCGCCAAGGTGCGCGCCTTCGTGGACGTGGACGACAAGGCGCGCAAGCTCGAGCGGCAGGCCGCGGAGCTGCGCGAGGCATCGCTGCGCGAGGCCGAGCTGCGCCACCGCGCCGAGCTGGCCGAGGCTGACGCGCGCGCCGCGGTGGAGCTGCGCGCGGCCAACGAGGAGCTCGAGCGGCAGCGCGCCGAGGCCGAGGCGCTGGCGCGCGGGCTGGAGCAGGCGAACCGCCAGCTCCGCGACGCGGTGGCGGCGGCCCAGGCCGCGCGCAGCCACGCCGAGGCGGCCAGCCGCGCCAAGAGCCAGTTCCTGGCCAACATGAGCCACGAGCTGCGCACCCCCATCAACGCCGTCATCGGCTACACCGACCTGCTGCACCTGGGCGTGCACGGCGAGCTGAGCGACGCGCAGCTCAAGGCGCTGTCGCGG
Organism: Longimicrobium sp.; assembly: GCA_035630095.1. Taxonomy (GTDB): domain Bacteria; phylum Gemmatimonadota; class Gemmatimonadetes; order Longimicrobiales; family Longimicrobiaceae; genus Longimicrobium. The sequence continues at coordinate 1,304 of DASQLJ010000343.1, read as the reverse complement.
GTGAAGGCGAGCAGCCTGCACCTGCTGGGGCTGGTGGAAGACGTGCTCGACCTGGCCAAGATCGAGTCGGCCGGGCTGCGGGTGTCGCGCGAGCGCGTGCCGGTGGGCGACACGGCGCGCTCGGCGCTCGGCTTCGTTGCCCCGCAGGCCGCCGCGCGCGGGGTGGAGGCGGTGGAAGAGGCGGCGTGCCCGCCCCACGCCGCCTACCTGGGCGACGAGGACCGGGTGCGGCAGATCCTGGTGAACCTGCTCTCCAACGCGGTGAAGTTCACCCCGGCGGGGGGCCGCGTGACGGTGCGCTGCCTGGCCGGCGCCGACGCGGAGGGCGGCGACGGCCCGGGCGCGCCGGGGCCGTGGGTGCGCATCGAGGTGAGCGACACCGGGATCGGCGTGGCGGAGGAAGACCGCGAGCGCATCTTCGACCCCTTCGTGCAGGTGGACCCCAGCCACACCCGCGAGCAGGGCGGCACCGGGCTGGGCCTCGCCATCAGCCGCACCTTCGCGCGGCTGATGAGGGGCGACCTGACGGTGGCGGCGCGCCCCGGCGGCGGCTCGGTGTTCATCCTCTGGCTCCCCGCCGCACCCGGCGTGGACGGCGCCGAGGACGCGGGGCGGACGGACGAGGCCGCCGCGGACGCGCTCGTGCCGGCGCCGCCGCGGGTGCGCGGGCTGGCCAGCGTGGGGCGGCTGATGGAGGAGCGGGTGGAGGAGCTGGTGGTGGCGTTCGTGGAGGCCGCGCGTGCCGATCCCGCGCTGGCGAACGCCGCCGGCCTCGACCGCGCGCTGCTGGAGGACCACTACGCGACGCTGGTGATGGAGATCGCCAAGGCCCTGGTGATGCTGGACCAGGGCGGCGGCGACCCCGAGCACACGCGCGACGGCGACAGCATCCAGCAGACGATCTCGCGGCTGCACGGCCGCCAGCGGGCCCGGCTGGGGTGGACCACCGCCGAGGTGCGCCGCGAGCACGAGGTCCTGCGCCGCGTGATCGCCGACTTCGTGCGCGGCCCCGCCGAGAGCCAGGCGCCGGGCGCCGACGTGGGGATGGCGCTGGGCGTGGCCGCCCGCCTGCTGGAGCGCGCCGAGCGCCTGAGCACCGAGAGCCACGCCCGCAGCGCCGAGCTCGCCGCCCCCGCCGCCGCGGGCGAGGCCAGGGACGGCTAGAGCTCCAACGATACCTTCTCCAATAACGGATGTGCCGGGCGCGAGACGGAAGAGCGGGATGCGGGCGTGTCCCTCCGCTGCGCTCCGGGCCGGGCTTCGCGCGCCGTAGGCAACGATACCGCCGTTGCCAACGGCGCCGA
>DASQLJ010000342.1:0-3105 GCA_035630095.1 Longimicrobium sp. | reverse complement strand
CCCCACCCCGTCGCCGCCCACGTACAGCTCGCCGGGGACGCGCGCGGGGACGGGCGCCATCGACGCGTCCAGCACGTACGTCTCGACGTTCGCGATCGGCCGGCCGACGGGGAGGTTGGGGTGAGCGGAGGCGTCCTCCCCCGCGCCGATCCACAGCGTGGTGCTGGTGACGCTGGTCTCGGTGAGCCCGAAGACGTGCACCAGCGGCACCCCCAGCGCCGCCCACTGCCGCAGCCGCTCGGGAAGGATCCGCTCGCCGCCCACGATCACGAAGCGGACGGAGGCGGGGAGGCCCGCGCCGTCCTCGGCCAGCATCCGCACCCACTCGTGCCAGAAGGCGGTGGGAAGCTCGAAGCCGGTCACCCCGTGCGCCTCGACCACGTCCAGCAGGGCGTCGGGCGATTCCAGCAGGTCGGCGGGAGGGAAGACCACGGCGGCGCCGGAGAGCCACGCGGGGAAGATCTCCTCCACCATCACGTCGAAGGAGGGCGACGCGAACTGCAGGAAGCGGTCGTCGCGCCCCAGCCCCAGCTCGGCCGCCATCGCCTCGGCGTAGCAGAGGAGCGAGCGGTGCGAGATCATCGCCGCCTTCGGCCGCCCCGTGGAGCCGGAGGTGTATATGGCGTACGCCAGCGCGTCCGGATCCGTCTCCCCCATCCCCGTCGACACCACCGATTCAGCCGACTCAGCCGACTCAGCCGATCCGGTCGGTTCGGTCGATTCAGCGGATCGGGGCGATTCGGTCGATCCAGTCCCATCCACCGCGTCGGTCGATGCCGCCCCGTCCGCCAAATCCCCCGGGTCCAGCTCGACGGCCAGGAGCGGCGCGGCGGTGTCGGCGGGGAGGCGGGCGGCGAGGGCGGGGTGGGTGAGCACCAGGCGCGCGCCGCAGTCGCCCAGGAGGTAGGCGATGCGGTCGGCCGGGTAGCCGGGATCGACGGGAACGTAGGCGCCGCCCGCGCGCAGGACGGCGAGCAGGGCGACGGCGAGCTCGGCCCCGCGCTCCAGGAAGAGCGCCACCCGCGTCTCGGGGCCGACGCCGCGGGCGCGGAGGCGGGCGGCGAGCCGGTCGGCGTGGGCGTGGAGGGCGCGGTAGGTGAGCGTCCGCGCGCCGTCCACCACCGCCGGCGCGTCGGGCCACGCCGCGGCGCGGCGGGCGATCACCTCGTGCACGCCGGCCGCGGGGTAGCCGGCCGCGGCGCCGCGCGAGGTGGCCAGGACCTGCGCGCGCTCCTCGGCGTACAGGAGGGAGACGTCGGCCAGGCGGCCGAGGGGGGCGGCGGCGAACGCCTCCAGCACCGTGCGCAGGTGGCGAAGGATGCCCGCGGCCTCGGCGTCGGTGAAGCGGGCGCGGTGGTAGCCCAGGTTCAGCGCCAGCCCCTCGGCGCCGGGCGACACGGCCAGGATGAGCGGGGCCTCGTCCACCTCCACCGCGCGGAACGAGCGGACGCCGAAGCGGTCGGCGGCGCCGGGGGCGGCGTCCACGCGGAAGTTCTGGAAGGAGAGGACGCTCTCGAAGAGCGGCTGGCCGCGCGGGACCTCGCTCCACCCCTGCACGCGGGCGAGCGGCGTGTGCTCGTGCTCGCGGAGCGCGGCCTGCTCGCGCTGCAGCCCTTCCAGCCAGGGGAGGATGGATGCCACGCCGGGGACGCGCACGCGCACGGGGACGGTGTTCACGAAGAGCCCCACCGTCTCCCCCGCCCCGGCGAGCTCCGACGGGCGCCCCGCGGTCACCGCGCCGAAGACCACGTCGTCCTCGCCGGCGTAGCGGGCCAGGAGGAGCGCCCAGGCGCCCTGCACCACCGTGCCCAGCGTGGTGCGCGCGCGGCGGGCGAGCGACTCCAGCGCGGCCAGCGTCTCGGGCGCGGCGCGGAGGAGGAGCTGCGCCGAGTCGGCCGGCGCGTCGGCGGCGGGGGCGCGGCCCACGCCCAGCGGGGTGGGCGCGGCGAAGCCGGCCAGCGCCCGGCGCCAGAACGCCTCGGCGGCTCCCTCGTCGCGGGCACGGATCCAGGCGACGAAGTCGCGGTAGCGCGGCGCGGGGGCGAAACGCGGCTCGCGCCCGGCGGCGAAGGCCTCGTAGGCGACCAGTACGTCGCGGTAGACGAGGCCCAGGCTCCACCCGTCCACGATCACGTGGTGGTGCGTCCACACCAGCTCCCGCTCGGCCTCGCCGGTGCGGAAGAGGGCGAGGCGCATCAGCGGCGCGCGGGCCAGGTCGAAGCCGCGCGCGCGGTCCTCGGCGAGGAAGGCGTCGAGGGCGGCGCGCTGCTCGCTGGCCGTGCGGCCGCGCCAGTCCTCGCGGCGCACGGGGAGGCGGGCCTCGCGGCGCACCACCTGGAGGGGCGCGTCCACCTTCTCCCACGACAGGCCGCTGCGGAGGACGGGGTGCCGGTCGACCACGGCCTGCCAGGCGCGCACGAAGGCGTCCTCGTCCAGGGCGGCCGCCATCCGGAAGGCGAACTGCCCCACGTAGGTGCCGGACCCCTGGTCGTTCAGGCTGTGAAAGAGCATCCCCTCCTGGGTGGGAGAGAGGGGATACACGTCTTCCAGCATCGACGGCTTGGTCATGGAGCACGGATGGGGGAACGAAGCCGCGCCCGGACGCGGGCGGCGGCGGATGTCAGCGGGATACGAAAGTCTGGTGACCGGGGCCATTCACCGCTGACCTGGCCGCTCACCGGGTGACCGAGCCAAGCACCGGCTGACAGAGCCGAGCACCGGCGGCTGAAGCCGCATCAACAACTACGAGAAGCCTCGCAAACTGCGCGAGGCTCCACGGCCTCGGCGGCAGCATCGCGCGACATCGGGGCAGCCGGTGGACGACTCGGGACCGACCCTGCAATCCCGAACTCTGTCTTCCTGAGGCCGACCACGCCTCGCCGCCGCGGCGCTAAAGTCTGCAGGCCGAAGGATCTATAGCCTGTCGACGCAACACCTTGGCGGTAGCGCTCGGGCGATCATAGATCCTTCGGGCTGCGGCCATCGGTGTAGCTACGGTGCCGAGTGGTCGCCCTCAGCTCGACTTTGGCCTTTTCGAAGGCAAAAGTGCATATTGTGAACGGTGCCCCCACACCCCAACCCTTGGGGTGTACTGTCGAATGTGCG
>DASQLJ010000341.1:0-2859 GCA_035630095.1 Longimicrobium sp. | reverse complement strand
TTTGCGCATGGGTCGAGGGTCTTGCGGGGGTGGAGCGGTGTCGGGGCGGTGGATGATGATAGCAGGGCGAATGAATTCGCTGCAACAACCACACGAAGTCCGCCTTCGCGGACTACTGCCCTCGGTGTGACCGAAATTCCTGCGCGCGCAAGAAGTTCCGGCGGTTCCGCGATACCATCTCCGTAGAGATGAAGGAGCCGGCGCGAAGCGCCCCAAGTCCCTCTCCCAGGTTGTTTTGGGAGAGGGACAGCCGCGAAGCGGCAGGGTGAGGGCCCGGCGCCTCAGGTAGCGCAGGGCCCCGTCGCGGTCGCGAAATCGCATTCACCCGCACCCTTCCGCGCGACGGGCGACATCGGCACTTTCGCACTTCCGTACCACTGTCATCTTCGGTATACTTTCGCCCATGCTCACCGAACTGCGCATCCGCAACTTCGCGCTGATCGACAAGCTCTCCGTTCGTCTCGGGCCCGGGCTGAACGTGCTCACGGGCGAGACGGGGGCGGGGAAGTCGATCGTGGTGGGCGCGCTCTCGCTGCTGCTGGGCGAGCGCGCGTCCAGCGAAGTCGTGCGTTCGGGTGAGGACCGCGCGTCGATCGAGGGCGTCTTCGAGGTGGATGGGCGCGAGGACCTGGCGAAGCTGCTGGACGAGCGGGGGATCGAGGCGGAGGACGGGGTCATCGTCCTGAAGCGCGAGGTCGCCGCGGAAGGGCGGAGCCGCGCGTGGGTGAACGGCTCGCCCGCCACCGCGTCGCTGCTGGGCGAGATCGGCCGGATGCTGGTGGACCTGCACGGCCAGCACGAGCACCAGACGCTGCTGCGCCGCGACGAGCAGCGCGCCATTCTCGACGCCTACGCCGGCAACGCCGCGCTGCTGGCCGAGGTCCGCGCCGCGCACGGCTCCGCGGTGGAGGTGCGCCGCGAGGCCGGCGACCTGGAGCGCCGCCGCCGCGACGCCCTGCAGCGCGCCGACTTCCTCCGCTTCCAGGCCGACGAGATCGAGAAGGCGGCGCTCACCGCGGGGGAGGAAGACGCGCTGGGGGACGAGGCCCGCCGCCTGTCGCACTCCGAGGAGCTGACGGCGCTCTCGGCGCAGCTCTACGACGCGCTGGCGGGCTCCGACCGCTCCGTCGTGGGCACGCTGGGCGGGCTGGGGCGCACGCTCGACCACCTCACGCGCATCGACCCGGCGCAGGAGCCGTCGCGCGAGCTGTACGACACGGCGTACTACGCGCTGCAGGAGCTGGGCGAGCGGATGGAGCGCTACGCGCAGACGGTGGAGCACGACCCCGCGCGCCTGGACGAGATCCGCCGGAGGCAGGACACGATCTTCCGCCTGCGGACGAAGTACGGCGGGACGGTGGAGGAGGTGGTGGCGATCGGCCGCGCGGCGCGCGATGAGCTGGACCTGGTCGACGGGGCCGACTTCGAGCTGGGCGCGCTGCAGAAGCGCCTCGCCGCCGCCACCGCCGAGCTGGAGCGCCTCTCGGCCGACCTCACCGCGCGCCGGATGGAGGCCGCGGCGCGGCTGGCGGACGAGGTCAACGCGGTGCTGCCGGACCTGGGGATGGCCGGCGGCCGCTTCGAGCTGGCGCGGCTCCCGCTCGCGGAGCCGGGCGGCGCCGGGGCGGAAGAGGTGGAGTTCCGCGTGTCGCTGAACCGCGGGTTCGAGCCGCGGCCGCTGTCGTTCGTGGCCAGCGGCGGCGAGATGTCGCGCATCATGCTGGCGCTGAAGACGATCCTGGCGCGGCTGGACGCGGTGCCCACGCTGGTGTTCGACGAGGTGGACGCGGGGATCGGCGGGCGGGTGGCGCTGCAGGTGGGCGAGAAGATGCGCGAGGTGGCGGCGGACCACCAGGTGTTCGCCATCACCCACCTCCCGCAGATCGCCAGCCGCGCCAACGTGCACCTGCTGGTGAGCAAGCACGAGCGCCCCGACGGCAAGACCGCCACCGAGGTCACCGCGCTTGGCGACGACGAGCGCGTCCGCGAGATCGCCCGCATGCTCGGCGGCGACCCCGAGAGCGCCGTGTCGCTGGAGCACGCGCGCGAGCTGCTGGAGCGTGGCGTCCCGGTGAGCTGAGCACTCGCCTCCTCGGACGAAATCGGCGCCTTCTCTCGACGGTCGAGGGGAGGCGCTTTCTCATGTACCGGGACTCGTCGAACGGACCCGGGAGATCGGCTGTACGTCCGAGACCATGCACGGTTGAGCGCGAATGCCGCCACGGCGCCGGTGAAGCCTCGCGCAGTTTGCGAGGCTTTTCGTAGTTGTTGCTGCGGCTTCAGCCGCCGGTGAGCGGGCCAGCCGCCTGCCCCGTGGCGAAACATTTGTAGTACCCTACATTCTCCGGCGGAGCCCCGCGCCGGGAGGTTTGCGATCGGTCCGCGTGGAGTGTGCGGGGTAGGGGGAGTTGGACCAGAAACCCGATGGGAGGTGCGTGATGCCGTTCACCTTGCCGGATCTGCCGTACGCGTTCGATGCGCTGCAGCCGCACATCGACGCGAAGACGATGGAGATCCACCACGACAAGCACCACAAGGCCTACGTAGACAACCTGAACGCCGCGCTGGAGAAGCACCCCGAGTTCGACGCCGGCGACGACATCGACGCGTTGCTGCGCCGCATCAACGAGGTGCCCGAGGACATCCGGGGCGCCGTGCGCAACAACGGCGGCGGGCACGGCAACCACTCGCTCTTCTGGCAGATCATGGGGCCGGGCGGCGGCGGCGACCCCACCGGGCCGATCGCCGGTGCCATCGACGCCAGCTTCGGCGGCTACGCGGCGCTGAAGGAGAAGCTGGTGGCGGCGGGTAAGGGGCGCTTCGGCAGCGGGTGGGCGTGGCTGGTGGTGGACAACGGCC
>DASQLJ010000340.1:0-4018 GCA_035630095.1 Longimicrobium sp. | reverse complement strand
GTCCAGGAACGACCCGAAGAAGGCCAGCGCCGGTTCTGCCGACAGGCCCCTGAGAATGGCGATCTCCAGCGCTTGGCCGAGGCGCATCTTGAAATCATGGGCGGATATCCGGCGATAGATGGGAAGCATCTCGCCCAAGCGCGAGGCAACCCGGTCTGGCGGCGTACCGGCCGGGTAGTACCAGTGGGAGCCCGCCTCCTCTACCGACGAGACGACTCCCTCCCTCACCAGCGCCTGTAGCGCAAGCGTGAGCAGATGTGGATCAACGCGTTGAGGGTTTGGACCGGCGTCCGAGATCTTTTGCTCGAGGGTACGCATGGACGCAACGGTATGCGACGCGAGGATGTTGCAAATCCTCCGCCTCCCGATCTGGATTCTCTCCTGGCGCGACAGCTCGGCCCCACCCGCCATTATTTTTCGCCCGCCACCGGCATGGTTATATAGATTTAGTAGTATGGTTGGGTCGGGTAGCCGACCCGCGTTGCCGCCGCTCCCGTTAAGTCCGATTGTAAGCGCATTCCTGGCTGTACACAATATTTTTTTCGCTTCTCCAGCCCAACGCCTTTGCCGGACGGTGACAGCGTCCCCATGCACGGTGCTCGCCGGGTCGGGCGTGTCATTGTATGAGGGCGCCGAGATCGAGTGGGTGTAACGAAACGCTGCCGGCGTGGCCCCGATCCGTTGCACCGCCGTGGGGCCCGTGGACGACCGCGTCCTCCGTAGATACATGTCCCATCAACACTTACAAAACACGTCCGGATTGGCGTGGATCTGGCCGTGAGCAGGGGCACAATTCGCCCGCACAGGACCATCGTGGTGATCGCGCCCGGCCCGGGTCAGATCGCCGTGCCGGACCCCGCCCGCGGGCAGTATCCATCCCCGAGACCCCCGAACCGCGAGGCGAACCATGGACGCAGCCATCATCCCCCCGACCCCCTACGACCACGCCACCGCGCAGTTCCTCTCCAACGTGGCGCTGCTGGCGAACGAGCAGTACGACAACCCGTCGTGGAACGGCGACATCCCCGCCGACCTGGTGCCCGCGGGCTACACGCAGATCGCCAAGTTCCAGGTGCCGAACCTGGACCTGAACAAGGCGGTGGACGCGTTTTTGACGGCGCACCCCGAGCTTCATCCGCTGGTGCATACCGACGCCGCGCTGGTGGACGCCGACGTCGACGCGCTGGTGGACGCCGAAATCGAGGTGCTGAACACGCACCTTTCGAACGCGCTGGAAGACCCGGCCACGCTCAGCCTCATCGCCGCCGCCGCCGCGCCGCCGCAGCACCTGGCCGACTTCACCCCCGCGTGGTTCGGCTTCGCGCTGGCGCCCACCAGCGACAACCTGACCGGCTCGAACATCGTGGCGTTCCGCGGCACGCGCACGGCGATCGAGTGGGTAGTCGACGCCGCGGCGGTGCAGGTGCCGGTGCCGCTGGTGTGGTTCAGCGACGGCAAGCTGAAGATCGCGCGCGTGCACCTGGGCTTCCTGATCTGGTTCGCCTTCGTGAAGCCGCAGGTGGACGCGGCGGTGCTGAAGTTCAACCCGAACGCGGTGAGCACGCAGACGACCGGGCACAGCCTGGGCGCCGCGATCGCCACCCTCACCTCCATCTACCTGAAGCTCGGCAGCCCGCTCACGCCGGTGCAGTCGTACCCCCTGGCCAGCCCGCGGGTGGGCGACAGAACCTTCGCGAGCGCGTACGACTTCTACGTCCCCAGCACCTTCCGGATCGTGAACCTGACGGACTGGGTGCCGGTCGTGCCGCCCACGTCGCTCACCATCGTGGTGCACGGGGTGACGGTGAGCGTGCAGAACACGCACGTGGGCCAGGAGTGGAGCTACCTGTGGCAGACGGGCGACCTGAACACCAACCACTCCTTGAAGATCAACTACAACCCGGCCATCATCGCGAACGTCGCCACCGACGCCGCGCGGACCTACCCCAACACCGGCGTTCCCTGCTGAGCGGAACCGCTTTCGGGGATGGAGCTCGGGGGATGAAGAACGGGAGCGGAGGCGCCATGCCTCCGCTCCCGTTCTTCATTTCGCCCCCACCTCGACGTCCTCCGGCGGGCGGTGCGGCACGGGATCCCCGCGCTCGAACGCCTCCACCAGCGCGCGCAACCCGACGACGTCGCCGGCGGTGATGCGGACGCCCTCCGGCGGCCCGTCGTCCTGCCAGCCGCCGAGGAAGAGCTGCGCGAACGCCATCGGCGAGCCGGACGCGCGCAGGTCCGCGCCGGACGCCGAGCCGCGCGCGACGTCCGCCGACGCGGGGGCGAGGCGGAAGGTGTAGGGGACCTCGTCGGCCACGATCTCGGCGGTCATCGTCACGCCGCCGCGGTAGCGACGGCGCAGGGCCACCAGCAGCCACTCCAGGCTGCGGTGCTCGCCGGGGCCGGGGCGCGTCATCCACTGCCATCCCCAGCGCCCCAGCGCGTGCACGGCGGGCTCCAGCGCGCGGCCGGTCTCCGTGAGCCGGTACGCCTGGCCGCCCTCGCCCGAGGTGCGCACGCGCTCGATCAGGCCGTGCATCTCCATCTCCCGCAGCCGTTTCGCCAGCAGGTTGGTGGTGATGCCGGGGAGCCCGCGCAGCAGGTCGCTGTAGCGCAGCGGCCCCAGCAGCAGGTTGCGGATCACCAGCATCGTCCAGCGCTCCCCCACCACGTCCAGCGCCTTCGCCAGCCCGCAGAACTGCGCGTACGAGCGCTTGCTCACGAGATGCTTGCCTTTTGGAGTACGATCACTTTACTATTGGATAGTAATTCGACTTCCACACTAACCCGGGACCTGTCCAATGGTCAAGGCTTCTGCTGAGTTGACGTGGGGATTCGCCGCGCTGGCGCTGGTGGTCGCGGCCGCGTTCCCCCTGCTGTTGTTCCGTGCCGCGCGAACGGCGGGCGATGCGGATGCCGGGAAGCGTGGCGTGCGCGCCGCCGCGCTGACGGCGCTCTGGCTGGCCGCCACCTTCGCCGCGGGCGCGTCCGGCCGCCTGCGCTTCGACACCATGCCGCCGACGATGATGGTGTTCCTGGTGATCGCGTGGGCGCTGGCGCTGTACGTCGCCCTCTCGCGCACGGGGCTGGCGCTGGCGGAAGGGGTGCCGCTGGCGCTGCTGGTGGGCGTGCAGGCGTTCCGCCTCCCCCTGGAGCTGCTGATGCACCGCGCGGCGGACGAAGGGCTGATGCCGGCGCAGATGAGCTTCTCCGGCCGCAACTTCGACATCGTCACGGGGACGACGGCGCTGCTGCTGGGGGTGGCGCTGTGGGTGTGGCGCGAGCGGGTGCCGCTGCGCCTGGTCGCCGCGTGGAACGTGATGGGCACGCTGCTTTTGGCGAACGTGCTGGTGGTGGCGATGCTCTCCGCGCCGACGCCGTTTCGCGTGTTCATGAACGAGCCGGCGAACACCTGGATCACCGCCGCGCCGTGGATCTGGCTCCCGGCGGTGTTCGTCGTCGCCGCCATCGCGGGCCACGTCATCGTCTTCCGCCGGCTGCGGCTGGAGGGGCGCTTGCGTGCGGCGGCGGCGCGATCGTCATCCCCCCAACGCGAGCCGAGCCGCGCGCCGGCCGGGGTCGCATAGACGCAGCCCCCGGCTCATCGATCGAAAAAGGGGCGGCCATCCACGCGGATGGCCGCCCCTGCCGTTTCATCCTTCTCACGGACGGAAAAAATCCGGGGAGTCTCAGTTCTCACGATTAACTGTGCAAACCGGCCGATGTCATCCTGAGGCCGACCACGTCTCGCCGCGTCTTCGCTAAAGCTTGCAGGCCGAAGGATCTATAACACGTCGACGCGTAGTCTCAAGGGTAGCGCTCCGTCGATTATAGATCCTTCGGGCTGCGAGGACTCGTGTAGCCCAAGCGCCGAGTAGTCGCCCTCAGCTCGACTTTGGCCTTTCTCAGGCGGCGTAGGCGAGGGTTTCTATCAGGCACCTGAACAGAGGGGCCGGAAATTCTTCTGGTTCGCCGTCGGACCGTGACCCCGAAGTATTTCTCACCTCCCAGAGATGGC
>DASQLJ010000339.1:0-17007 GCA_035630095.1 Longimicrobium sp. | reverse complement strand
CGCACCAACCAGCTCAACACCACCGGCTACACCTACGGCTACGACGAGCTGAACGCCTTCCGCACCTCGCCCGGCCACATCCTCCTGGTGGCCGGCCTGGACGACCGCTTCGGCACCTACGGGAAGATCGGCCTCGCCCTCGTCGAGAAGACCTCGGCCGAGCATTGGACGCTCAAGCTGCTGCTGATGAGCTGCCGGGTGATGAGCCGCGGGGTGGGGACCATCATGATGAGCCACGTGATGCAGCAGGCGAAGGCCGCCGGCGTGAAGCTGCGCGCCGAGTTCAAGCCCAACGGCCGCAACCGGATGATGGAGGTCACCTACCGCTTCGGCGGCTTCCGCGAGGTGGAGCGCCGCGGCGAGATGATCCTCTTCGAGCACGACCTGGCCACCATCGCCCCGTTTCCCGACTACGTGCGGGTGGACGTGAGGATGTAGGGCGGTAGGGGAGGACGGGCGTCGGTGCATGCGGCGGCGGGGCCCCTCCCCCCGACCCCCTCCCCACGCTTCGCGGGGGAGGGGGGCATGGAACCGCGACGGCAGGGGCGAGCCGACGTCCGCGAAACGCGACGATCCCCGCCGAGCAACCTCTCCCGGAACGGGCCCCGGAACGGGGGAGGTGGACGGCCTGGGCCGGCCGGAGAGGGCGCGGCACCGCCATCGGCCCCGCGCGCCGACCCAACCACCCTCTCCTGCGAAGCGGGAGGGGGAGAGCGCCCTCAGGCGCGGGGGGAGGGCCCCCGCGGCGCCGGCGAAGGGCACGACAGCCCGCCTCGAATCTCCCCCTCCCCCAGGCTGTTTTGGGGGAGGGGGGAGAGGGCCCGCGGGCCCACCGAAGCGCAACGAACTGGATGCCAAGCAGTCGTCGGCTGTGATTTCTCCAACACGAGCGAGCGACCCATGCAGGACCTGCTGAACCGGAAGTCCGGACTGAGCGACGCCAAGCGCGCGCTGCTGGAAAAGCGCCTGCGCGGGGAGGCGCACTCCGCGCACCGGCGCGAGGTGGTGACCCGCTGCGCGGGCGACGGGCCCACCTTCCCGCTGTCGTTCGCGCAGGAGCGGATGTGGTTCGTCTCGCAGCTCGATCCCGACGCGGCGGTCTACAACATCCCGGTGGGCATGCTGATCCGCGCCGAGCTCGACATCCCCACGCTCGAGCGCGCCGCCGCCGAGGTGGTGCGGCGCCACGAGGCGCTGCGCACCGCGTATCGCGCGGAAGGCGGCGACGTGGTGCAGGTGGTGGAGCCACCCTGCCCCGCGACGGTGGCGGTGATCGACGTGCGCGACCGCGTGGGCGCCGACTTTCGCGGCGACGTGCAGCGCCTCGTGGCCGAGGAGGGGAGCCGCCCGTTCGACCTGACGCGCGCGCCGCTGCTGCGCGTGACCCTGCTGCGGGTGAGCGACGAACGCTACGCGCAGGTGGTGACCGTGCACCACATCGCCACCGACGGCTGGTCGATGCCGCTGATCTGCCGCGAGATCGACGAGCTGTACGCCGCCTACGCCGCCGGGCTCCCCTCGCCCTACCCCACCGATCCCGAGCTGCGCTACGTGGACTACGCGGTGTGGCAGCGGCGCACCCTGGCGGGCGAGGCGCTGGAGCGGCAGGTGCGCTACTGGCGCGACCACGTGGCCGCGGCCGAGCCGCGCGAGCTCCCCTACGACCGCCCGCGCCCGCCGCGCCAGAGCTACCGCGGGCACGCGCTCCGCTTCAACGTGGATCCCGGGGTCACCCACCGCCTCCGCGACCTGTGCGCCCACGAGACCGTCACCCTCAACATGGTGCTGCTGGCCGCCTTCGCGGCGGTGCTGCGGCGCTGGGCGGGCGGCGACCTGGTGATCGGCTCGCTCTTCGGCAACCGCAGCCGCGCCGAGCTGGAGCAGGTGTGCGGCTACTTCGTCAACACCCTCCCCCTGCTGGTCGACCTCTCCGACGACCCGCCCTTCCGCGAGGCGGTGCGCCGCGCCCGCCGCGTGATCCTGGAGGGCGACGCGCACCAGGACCTGCCCTTCGAGAAGCTGGTGGATGCGCTCGGGGCGGAGCGCGACCCCAGCCGCAACCCGCTGTTCCAGGTGATGTACTTCCACCACGTGTTCGCGCGCGTCCACCACGGCGGGATGGAGGGGATCACCCGCTCGCTCGACCCGCAGCCGATCTACGCCGAGAACCCGATCTCGCTGGTGGACACCGGGATCTCGAAGTTCGACATGGACCTGGCCACCCTGGAGACCGGCGAGGGGCTGATGGCCGTGCTGAACTACGCCAGCGAGCTCTTCGACGCCGCCACCGCCGAACGGCTGGCGCGCCACTTCGTGACCCTGCTGGACAGCGCCGGCCGCGCGCCCGACGCACGCGTGTCGGAGCTGGAGAGCCTTCCCGCCGCCGAACGCGCCCAGGTGCTCGGGGAGTGGGGCGCCGCGCCGCCGCCGCGAAACGCCCCCGACGAGCCGCTGCACCGCGCCTTCGAGCGGCAGGCGGCGCTCCGGCCCGAAGCCGTGGCCGTGGTGTGGGACGATGGAACGCTGACCTTCGGCGCGCTGGACGGCCGCGCCTCGGCCGTCGGGCGCGCGCTGCGTGCCGCCGGCGCGGGGCCGGGGGCGCGGGTGGCGGTGCTGGCGGAGCCCTCGCCCGGGGCGGTCGCCGCGCTGCTGGGGGTGCTCAAGGCGGGCGCCGCCTACCTGCCGCTCGACCCCGCCCTCCCCCCCGCGCGGCTGCGCGAGCTGCTCGACGACGCCCGGCCCGCGGCCGTGGTGGCCGACGCCCGCGGGCGCGCGGCGCTCCCCGCCGGCGCGCCGCCCGTGGTGCGGCTCGAAGACGCGCACGGCCCCGCCGAACCCGGCGCCGACGTGGACGCCGCCTCGGCGGCGTACGTCCTCTACACCTCGGGCTCCACCGGGCGGCCGCGCGGCGTGGTGGTGTCGCACGGGGCGGCGCGGACGCACCTGGCCGCCGCCGCCGAGGCGTACGGCCTCACCCCGGCCGACCGCGTGCTGGCCTTCGCCGCGCTCACCTTCGATCCCTCGCTCGAACAGATCCTGGCGCCGCTCCTGGCCGGCGCCTCGGTCGCCCTGCGCGGCCCGGAGCTGTGGAGCACCGCCCAGTTCGCGCAGCGGGTGGGCGAGATGGGCGTGACCGTGGTGAACCCTCCCACCGCCTACTGGACGCAGCTGGTGATGGACCCCGGCGCGCTGGGCGCGGTGAAGCGGTCGGTGCGCCTGGCGATCGCCGGGGGCGAGGCGATGCTCCCCGAACCGGCGCGCCGCTGGGCCGCGGCGGCGGGGGGGGCGCGGCTGCTGAACGCCTACGGCCCCACCGAGGGGGTGGTGACCGCCACCGCCTTCGAGGTGCCCGACGGCTACCAGGCCGAGCGCGGGCGCGTGCCGATCGGCCGTCCTCTCCCCGGGCGGGTGGCGCGGGTGCTCGACGCCGCGCTGCGCCCCGCCGGGGTGGGTGTTCCCGGCGAGCTGTGCCTGGGCGGCCCCGCGCTGGCCCAGGGGTACCTGGGGCTCCCGGCGGCCACGGCCGAGCGGTTCGTTCCCGACCCCCATGGCGACTCGCCCGGGGCGCGGCTCTACCGCACCGGCGACCGGGCCCGCTGGCTCCCCGACGGAACCCTGGAGTTCCTCGGCCGCGCCGACCAGCAGGTCAAGGTGCGCGGCTTCCGCGTGGAGCCCGGCGAGGTGGAGGCGGCGCTCGCCGCGCACCCCGCCGTGCGCCGCGCGGCCGCCGACGCGCGCGACGACGGCGGCCACCGGCGGCTGGTGGCGTGGGTGGAGGCCGAGGGGGTGGACGGCGCCGCGCTGCGCGGCTGGCTGGCCGGGCGCCTCCCCGAGCACATGGTTCCCTCCAGCGTGGTGGTGCTCCCGGCCCTGCCGCTGACCCCCACCGGAAAGGTGGACCGCCGCGCGCTTCCCGCGCCCCCGGCGGCCGCCTCGCCGGCGCCGCCCGCGCCGCCGCGCTCGCACGCCGAGGCGGTGCTGGCGCGCATCTGGGCCGAGGTGCTGGGGCGCGGGGAGGTGGGCGTGCACGACAGCTTCTTCGAGCTCGGGGGCGATTCCATCCTCTCCATCCGGGTGATCGCCCGCGCGGCGCAGGAGGGGGTGCGCATCACCCCGCGCCAGGTGTTCGAGCTCCACACCATCGCCGAGCTGGCCGCGGTGGCCGGCGGCGCGCCCGCGCCGGTGGCCGAGCAGGGCCCGGTGACCGGCACCGCGCCGCTCACCCCCATCCAGCACTGGTTCTTCGAGCAGCGCTTCGCGCACCCCGCGCACTGGAACATGAGCGCGCTGTTCGAGCTGGCCGAGCGGGTGGACGCGGGCGCCGTCCGCGCCGCGTGGGGGGCGGTGCTGGCCCACCACGACGCGCTCCGCGCCCGCTTCGGGCCCGACGCCGCCGGCGTGCCCGTGCAGCACGTGGACGCGCCGGGCGAGGCCGAGGTGGAGGTGGAGGAGCTGGGCGGCGTGCCCGACGACGCCCTCGCCGCCGCGGTGGAGGCGCGGGCGAGCGCGGCGCAGGGGGCGCTGGAGCCCGGGAGCGGCCCGGTCGCCCGCGCGGTGCTCCTGGAGTGCGGGCCCCACCGCCCGCAGCGCCTGCTGGTGGCGGTGCACCACCTGGTGGTGGACGCGGTGTCGTGGGCGGTGCTGGCCGCCGACCTGGAGACCGCGCTGGGGCAGGCGGCCGCCGGGCGGCCGGTGCTGCTGCCGCCGAAGACCACCTCGTTCCTGGAGTGGTCGCGGCGGCTCGCCGAGCACGCGGCCGCCCCCGACACGCGGCGCGAGGCGGAGTTCTGGCTGCGCGCCGTCCCCACCGCCCCGCCGGTGCCGCTCGACGGCTCCGCCGCGGACGACGTGGAGGGCGCCACCCGCGGCACCTGGATCGAGCTGTCGCCCGACGAGACGCGGGCGCTGCTGCAGGAGGTGCCGGCGGCCTACGGCACGCGCGTGAACGAGGCCCTGCTCTCCGCGTTCGCGCGGGCGTACGCGGCCTGGAGCGGCGGGCTGCCGGTGGTGGTGGAGCTGGAGGGCCACGGGCGCGAGGCGCTGGACGAGGGGGTGGACCTCTCGCGCACCGTGGGGTGGTTCACCACGCAGTACCCCGTGGCGCTCGACGCCGCCTTCGGCGCCGGCCCCGGCGAGGTGCTGCGCGCGGTGAAGGAGCGGCTGCGCGCCATCCCCCGCAACGGCATCGGCTACGGCCTGCTGCGGTACCTGGCGGGGGGCGGGGCGGCGGCGGAGCTGGCGCGCCGGCCGGCCGGCGGGATCGGCTTCAACTACCTGGGGCAGCAGGCGGCGCCGGAGCCCCACGCGCCGGCCGGCGAGGCGCTGCTGCGTACGGCGGACGAACCCGCCGGGGCCGGCCGCGCGCCCGGCAACCGCCGCACGCAGCGCCTGTCGGTGGAGGCGATGACGGCCGGCGGGCAGCTGCGCGTGGGCTTCTTCCACGGCCCCTCGCTGCACGAGGCGTCGGTGGAGCGGCTGGCGGGCGAGTACCTGCGCGCGCTGCGCGAGCTGGTGGCGCACTGCGCGTCGGGCGCGGGCGGCTTCACCCCGTCCGACTTCCCCGAGGCCGGGCTGGACCAGTCCGCCCTCGACGCGCTGATGTCACGGCTCGGGTGAGAACGGCAACAGCAGGTCTCACGCAGAGTCAGCAGAGTCAGCAGAGAAACAACTGCAGTTTTTTCTGCTCACTCTGCTGACTCTGCGTGAACCGAACAGGATCTTCCGCCGCGCCAGTGGTGGGTGACATCGATGGGAGTGGGATGAACCGGAAGAACGTAGAGGACCTGTACCCGCTGTCGCCGCTGCAGCAGGGGATGCTGTTCCACACGCTGTACTCGCCCGGGACCGGCGCGTACCTGGAGCAGCACGGGATGACCCTGCAGGGCACGGTGGACGTGGACGCCTTCCGCGAGGCCTGGCAGCGCGTGGTGGACCGCCACCCCGTGCTGCGCACCGGCTTCGTGTGGGAGGGCGTGCCGCAGCCGCTGCAGGTGGTCTTCCGGCAGGTGGAGCTGCCGTTCACGTACGAGGACTGGAGCGGCGTGAACGAGGCCGAGCGCGAGCACCGCTACCGGCGCGAGCTCGAGGCCGAGCGCCGCGCCGGGCTCGACCTGGTGAAGGCGCCGCTGGTGCGCGTGCGGCTCTACCGCATGGGCCCGGCGGAGTACCGCTTCGGGCTGACCTCGCACCACATGCTGCTGGACGGCTGGTCGCTCCCCATCGTGCTGGGCGAGTTCGGCGCGCTCTACGGCGGGCTGGTGGAGGGCGAGCTCCCGCGGCTCCCCGCGCGGCCGCTCTTCCGCGAGTACATCACCTGGCTGGGCCGGCAGGACATGGGCGCCGCCGAGGCGTTCTGGCGCGCGCGGCTGGCGGGCTTCGCATCGCCCACGCCGCTCCCGTTCGACCGAGCCCCGCGGCGCGCCGGCGCCCCCGCCGAGGAGCACGCCACCGCCGAGCTGCAGCTCTCCCCCGACGCCACCGCGCGGATCGAGGCCGCCGCGCGCCGCCTCCGCGCCACCGCCAGCGGCCTGTTCCAGTGCGCCTGGGCGCGCGTCCTCGCCGCCTGCACGGGCGAGGACGACGTGGTGTTCGGCGCCACCGTCAGCGGCCGGCCGCCGGAGCTGCCGGGGGTGGAAGAGATGGTGGGGATGTTCATCAACGCCGTTCCCGTGCGCATCTCCATCCCCCCCGGCGGCACCGTGGCCGAGTGGGTGCGCGCCGCCCACGCCGCGCAGGCCGAGGCGCGGGCGTACGAGCACGCGCCGCTCGCCAGCGTGCGCGGGTGGAGCGCCCTCCCGGCCGACGGGCCGCTCTTCGAGACCCTCCTCGTCTACGAGAACTACCCGCTCGACTCGCTGCAGGCCGGCGCCGGCGGCGCGCTGGAGGCCGCCCCCGTCCCCGACGCGCCCGGTGACGGCTTCCGCTTCGTCGCCGGCCACTCCGACGAACGGACCAACTACGCGCTCTCCCTGGTCGTCGCGCCCGCGGCCGGGGGCTTCCGCATGAGCGCCACCTGCGACCGCACGCGGCTGGACGCGGACTCGGCCGCCACGCTGCTGCACGCCCTGGAGCGCGTCCTCGGCCGGATCGCGGAGGATGCGGAGCGGCCGGTGGCGGCGCTGTCCCTCCTGTCCGCAGACGAGACGGAGCGGGTCGTCGCCGGCTTCAACCCGCCGCCGCGGGCGCCGGTCCCGTTCCGGGCGGCGCACCGGCGCTTCGAGCGCCAGGCCGCCGCGTCCCCCGACGCCCCCGCGCTGTGGCACGAGGGGCGGACGCTCACCTACGCCGGGCTGAACGCGCGCGCCAACCGCATCGCGCGGCGGCTGCGGGCGCTGGGCGCCGGGCGCGAGACGGTGGTGGGCGTGTGCCTGGAGCGCACCCCCGACCTCGTCGCCTCCCTCCTCGCCGCGTGGAAGGCGGGCGCCGCCTGGCTCCCGCTCGACCCGGCGCACCCGCCCGCCCGGACGCGCGCGCTGCTGGAGGATGCGAGGGCCGTGCTGGCCGTCACCACCTCCCGCTTCGCGGACGCGGTGGCCGCGGACGGCGTGCGCGCGCTGCGGCTGGACGCCGACGCGGCACGGATCGACGCGGAGGACGGGAGCGATCCGGGAGTCGAGGTCGATCCAGCCGACCTCGCCTACGTCATCTTCACCTCCGGCTCCACCGGCACGCCCAAGGGGGTGGAGGTGCGGCACGGCGGCGTGGACAACCTGCTGCGCTGGATGCGGGAGGTGGTCACGCCCGCCGAGCGCTCCGCCGTCCTCGGTTCGACCAGCGCCTCGTTCGACGTGTCGGTGGCCGAGCTGTGGGACACGTTGTGCAACGGCGGGCAGGTGATCCTGGCCGAGAACGCGCTGGCGCTGCCGCGGCTGGCCGGGCAGGGCGTGCGGATGGGGGTGATGGTGCCCACCGCGGCGGCCGCGCTGCTGCGCGAGGGCGCCCTGCCGCCGTCGCTCGCCACGCTGAACCTGGCGGGCGAGGCGCTCCCCGGCGCGCTGGTGGACGAGCTGGCCGCGTCCGGGGTGCGCACCATCCGCAACCTCTACGGCCCCACCGAGGCGACCGTCTACGCCACCTGGGCCCCCGCCGTCGCCGGCGCGGGGGAACCCTCCATCGGCCGGCCGGTGCCGGGAACGCGCGGCTACGTGCTCGATCGGGCCGGGCTGCCGGCGCCGGCGGGGGTGCCCGGCGAGCTGTACCTGGCCGGGGCGCAGGTGGCGCGCGGGTATCGGCGGCGGCCGGCGCTCACCGCCGAGCGCTTCGTTCCCGACCCGTTCGGCGGCCCCGGCGAGCGGATGTACCGCACCGGCGACCGCGCGCGCTGGCGCGCCGACGGCCAGCTGGAGTACCTGGGCCGCTTCGACGGCCAGGTGAAGGTGCGCGGCCACCGCGTCGAGCCGGGCGAGGTGGAGCACGCGCTGCTGCGCCACCCGGCCGTGCACGAGGCCGTGGTGGCCGTGCGCGGCGACCGCCTGGTGGCCTGGACCGTGGCCGCGCCCGGCGCCGCGCCGGCGGGCGCCGAGGCGCTGCGCCTGCACCTGCGCGAGCGCCTGGCCGAGGCGATGGTCCCTTCCGCGTTCGTGGCGCTGGAGCGGCTGCCGGTGACCCCCAGCGGCAAGGTGGACCGGGCCGCCCTCCCCGAGCCGTCCGGCGCGGACCGCGAAACCGCCTTCGAGCCGCCCGAGGGCCAGGCCGAGGAGGCGCTCGCCGACATCTGGGCGCAGGTGCTGAAGGTCGAACGGGTGGGCGCGCACGACAGCTTCTTCCACCTGGGCGGGCACTCGCTGCTGGCGATGCAGGTGGCCTCGCGCGTCCGCGCCGCCTTCGCGGTCGACCTGCCGCTGCGCGTCCTCTTCGACCACCCCACGCTGCGGGGGATGGCCGCGCAGATCGAGTCGCTGCTCCTCGCCGAGATCGAGGCGGCCGACGAGCCGTCCGCCCCCGCGTCCCCGTCGACGGAAGCCGACGCGCCCGCCGCCGACGCGCCGGCCGGCGCGGGGATCGCGGCCGTGCGCCGCGCGGGCGACCTGCCGGCGTCGCTGGCGCAGGAGCGGCTCTGGTTCATCGACCGGATGGAGCCGGGGAACGCCGGCTACACCATCCCCACCGCGCTGCGGATGAAGGGTGCCCTCGACGTGGACGCCCTGCGCCGCGCGCTGGGCGAGATCGTGCGCCGGCACGAGGCGCTGCGCACCGTGTTCGCCGAGGTGGACGGCCGCCCCGTGCAGCGCATCGAGCCCTTCGACGGCTTCCCCCTGGCCGTGGAAGACGTGTCGAAGGAGGGCCCCGAAGAGGCCGAGCGCGAGATGGGCCGGCGCTTCGCGGACGAGGTGGGGCGCGGGTTCGACCTGGCGCGCGGGCCGCTGCTGCGCGCCCGGCTGCTGCGGCTGGGGCGCGGCGACCACGCGCTGCTGCTGGTGCTGCACCACATCGCCTGCGACGGCTGGTCGCTGGACGTGCTCTTCCGCGAGCTGTCGGCGCTGTACCACGCCTTCTCGCGCGGCCTCCCGTCGCCGCTGCGCGAGCTGCCGGTGCAGTACGGCGACTACGCCGCGTGGCAGCGCTCGCCCGCGGCCGCCGCCACCATCGACCGGCAGCTGGCGTGGATGCGCGCCGAGCTGGCCGGCGCGCCGCAGGTGCTGGCGCTTCCCGCCGACCGCCCGCGCCCGCCGCGGCGCACCTTCGCCGGCGCGCGCCACGCGTTCACGCTGCCCCCCGGCCTCGCGCGCGCCGTTCGCGAGACGGCGCAGGCCGAGGGCGCCACCCCGTTCATGGTGCTGCTGGCCGCGTGGCAGCTCCTGCTGGCGCGCTACGCGGGGGCGGACGACGTGCTGGTGGGCACCCCCGTGGCCGGGCGGACGCGGCACGAGACCGAGCCGCTGATCGGCTTCTTCGCCAACACGCTGGTGCTGCGCGGGCGCATCCGCGGCGAGCTCGGGTTCCGCGAGTACCTGGCCGGCGTGCGCCGCGAGGTGCTGAACGCGCTCGCCCACCAGGACGTCCCCTTCGAGCGGCTGGTGGACGAGCTGAAGGTGGAGCGTGCGCTCGACCGCACGCCGCTCTACCAGGCCACCTTCGCGCTCACCGCCGCCGCCGGCCGCGTGGGCGTGGAGCTGGACGGGCTGGCCGTGGACGGCATCGGCGTTCCCGTCGCCACGGCCAAGACCGACCTGGCGCTCGGCCTCGCCGAGGGCGGCGGCGACGCGCTGGTCGGGGTGCTGGAGTACAGCACCGACCTCTTCGAGGCGGCCACCGCCGCGCGCATGGCCGCCCACTTCGCCACGCTGCTGGCCGGCGCCGTGGCCGAGCCCCACCGCGCCGTCCGCGACCTGCCGCTGGTGGCGCCGCACGAGCGTGCCGCGCTGCACGCCCTCGCCGCGGGCCCTGCGCTCCCGCACCCGGCGGGGCTCACCCTCCCCGCGCTGGTGCGGGCGCAGGCGGCGCGCACCCCGCACGCGACGGCCGTCATCGTCGCCGCGGGCACGCTCACCTGGGCGGAGCTGGAGACGCGCGCCAACCGGCTCGCCCGCCACCTGCGCGCCCGCGGCGCCGGGGCCGAGACGCCGGTGGCGGTGCTCGCGGAGCGTTCGCTGGAGATGGTGGTGGCGCTCCACGCCGTGCTGGCCGCCGGCGCCTTCTACCTTCCGTTGGATCCGGCCCAGCCGCCCGCGCGCATCGCCGCGCTGCTGCGCGACACTGGCGCGCGCCTGGTCCTCGCTCAGCGCCGCCACGAGGCCCTTCTCCCCGCCGACGTGGACGCGGTGTGGGTGGACGAGCCCGGCGCGTGGGACGAGCTGGACGGCGCCGCGCCGGAGTGGCGCGTGGACCCCGATTCGCTGGCCTACGTCATCCACACCTCCGGCTCCACCGGCGCGCCGAAGGGAGTGGCGCTCACGCACCGCGCGGCCGCCAACCACATGCTGTGGATGCAGCAGGTCTTCCCGCTCGCCGCCGCCGACCGGGTGCTGCAGAAGACGCCCTTCTCCTTCGACGCGTCGGTGTGGGAGTTCTGGGCGCCGCTCGCGGCGGGGGCCACGCTGGTGATGGCCGACCCCGGCGTCCATCGCGACCCGGCCGCGCTCGCCGCCGCCGTGGCCGACGGCGGGATCACCATCCTGCAGATCGTTCCCACCCTGCTGCGCGCGATAACCGACCTCCCGGGCGTCCGCTTCCCCGGCGTGCGCCGCCTCTTCGTCGGCGGCGAGGCGTTCTCCTCCCAGCTGGCGGCGCGGGCGGCGGAGATCTTCCCCTCGGCCGAGATCGTCAACCTGTACGGGCCGACGGAGACGTGCATCGACGCCACCGCGTACCGCGTGCGCGGCGGCGAGCCGGGCGCGGGCGTGCCGATCGGCCGCGCGGTGAGCAACACGCGGGCGTACGTGGTCGATTCCGCCGGGAACCCGTGCCCCGTCGGCGTCCCCGGCGAGCTGTTCGTCGGCGGCGTGCAGGTGGCGCGCGGCTACCACGGCCGTCCGGGGGTGACCGCCGGTGCCTTCGTCCCCGACCCGTTCGCGCCCGCCCCCGGCGCGCGGATGTACCGCACCGGCGACCGCGTCCGCTGGTCGGCCGGGGGCGAGCTGGAGTACCTGGGCCGGCTCGACCTGCAGGTGAAGCTGCGCGGCTTCCGCATCGAGCCGGGCGAGGTGGAGGCGGTGCTGCGCGCCCACCCGGCCGTGGGCGACGCCGCCGTCGTGGTGCGCGAGGACGCGCCCGGCACCGCGCGGCTGGTGGGCTACGTCACCCCCATTGCGGGTGATTCGGTAGATGTGGACGCCGTGCGCGACCACGCCGTGTCCCGTCTCCCCGAGCACCTGGTGCCCGCGGCGTTCGTGGTGCTGGACGCGCTCCCGCTCACCGCCAGCGGCAAGGTCGATCGTGCCGCGCTCCCCGCGCCCCGCGCCGGCGGCGGCGAGGCCGGGCGGCCGCTTACGGCAACGGAGGAGGTGCTGGCGTCGATCTGGATGGAGCTGCTCGGCGTGCCCGGCGTGGCGCCCGGGGACGGCTTCTTCGAGGTGGGCGGGAACTCGCTGCTGGCGGCGCAGCTGGTGGGGCGCGTCCGCTCGGTGCTGGGCGTGGAGCTGCCGCTGCGCGCGGTGTTCGAGGCGCCGCGCCTGGCCGCCCTCGCCGCGCGCGTGGACGCCGCGCGCCGCGTCGGCACCGGCGCGGACGACCCTATCGCCCGCGTCCCACGGGACGGCGGCCTGCCGGTGAGCTTCGCGCAGGAGCGGCTCTGGTTCCTGCAGCAGCTCGATCCCGCCACCTCGCTCTACAACATGCCGTCGCCGCTGCGCATCCGCGGGCGGCTGGACGTGGAGGCGCTGCGGCGGTCGTTCGCCGAGATCGTGCGCCGCCACGAGCCGCTGCGCACCGTCTTCGCGCAGGTGGACGGCGCGCCTGTGCAGCGCATCCTCCCCTCCGTCCCCGTCCCCCTCCCGGTGACGGACGTGACGCACCTCCCCGTCGGCGAGCGGGAGCGCGCGGCGCGGCGGCTGGCGGCGGAGGAGGCGGCGGCGCCCTTCGACCTGGCCGCGGGGCCGGTGTTCCGCGTGTCGCTGGTGCGGCTGGCGGACGACGACCACGTGATGCTGTGGAACGTGCACCACGTGGTGAGCGACGGCTGGAGCTACGGCGTGCTGCGCCGCGAGCTGGTGGCGCTGTACGACGCCTTCGCCGCCGGCCGCCCCTCGCCGCTCCCGGAGCTGGAGGTGCAGTACGCCGACTTCGTCGCCTGGCAGCGCCGCTGGCTCACGGACGAGCGGACGCGGCAGCAGGTGGCGTACTGGACGGCGCACCTGGCCGGCGCCCCGCCCGCGCTGGAGCTGCCGACCGACCGGCCGCGCCCCGCCGTGCAGCGGCACCGCGGCGCCTCGGCGGGCGCGCTGTTCCCGCCGGAGCTGCACGACGCCGTGCACGCCATGGCCGCCGCGCACGGGGCGACCATGGCGATGGCGCTGCTGGCCGCGTTCCAGCTCGTCCTGGGCCGGCTGGCCGGGCAGGACGACGTGGTGGTGGGCACGCCGATCGCCGGCCGCACCCGGCCCGAGACCGAGCCGATGATCGGCCTCTTCCTGAACACCCTGGCGATCCGCACCCGCCTGCCGCGCGACGAGAGCTTCGCCGGGCTGCTGCGGCGCGTGCGCGAGAGCATGCTGGGCGCCTACGCGCACCAGGAGGTGCCCTTCGAGCGGCTGCTGGAGGAGCTGTCGCCCGAGCGCACGCTGAGCCGCACCCCCGTCTTCCAGGTGATGTTCAACATGCTGAACCTGGAAGGCGCCTACCGCGGCGCCGAGGCGCCCGCGGACGCCGCGCTGCTGCGCGCCGAGGGCTTCGGCGGGGAGGTGGAGCACGGCGCCAAGTTCGACCTCACCCTCTACGTGCAGGAGCTTCCGCAGGGCATCGCCATGAACGCCGTGTACGACGCCGACCTGTTCGACGGCGCCCGCGTCGCCGCGCTGCTGCGGCAGATCGGCGAGGTGCTGCGGCAGGCGTCGGCCGACGCGTCGGTGCGGCTCGACGCCATCACCCTCCTCCCCGAGGAGGACGCGGCGAGCCTCCCCGACCCCATCGCCCCGCTCCCGGCGCGGTGGTTCGGCCCCGTGCACGCCGAGGTGGCCGCGCGCGCGGCGGAGCGGCCGGACGCGCCCGCGATCGTCGACGGCGAGGGGGAGTGGACGTACGCGCGGGTGGATTCCACCGCCAACCGCATCGCCTGGCTGTTGCGCGACCGCGGCGTGCTGACGGGCGACGTGGTCGCCGTCCACGCCGCGCGCGACGCGTGGCTTCCGGTCGCGCTGCTGGGGATCGCCCGGGCGGGCGCCGCGTGGCTGGTGCTGGACCCCGCGTACCCCGACGCGCGGCTGGCGGAGCGGGTGGAGATCGCCCGCCCGCGCGCGCTCCTGCGCCTGGACGCCGCCGGCCCGCCGTCCACGGAGCTGCGGTGGGCGCTGGACCGCCTCTCGCTCGCTGTCGACATCGCGCTCACGTCCGATCCCGCGCATCCGGACACCGTGCTGCTCGCTGCCGTCCCCGCCGATCCGGTGGAGGTGGAGGTCGCGCCGGACGACCTGGCGTACCTCGCCTTCACCTCCGGCACCACCGGCGCGCCCAAGGCGGTGGCGGGAACGCACCGGCCGCTCTCGCACTTCTTCCGCTGGTACGCGGGGGAGATGGGGATCGGCGCGGCGGACCGCTTCACGCTGCTGAGCGGGCTGGGGCACGACCCGCTGCTGCGCGACGTCTTCGCGCCGCTCGCCGCGGGCGCCGTGCTCTGCATCCCCGATCCCGCGAGGATCGCCGAGCCGGGGTGGCTGGCCGGCTGGTTCGCCGCGCACGGCGTCACCGTCACCCATCTCACCCCCGCGATGGGGCAGCTCCTCGCGTCGGGGGATGCACATCTCCCGTCGCTGCGGCTGGCCGTGTACGGCGGCGACGCGCTGCACGCGCGCGACGTGGCCCGGCTGCGCGCCCTCGCCCCGTCCACCGAGGTCGTCAACGTCTACGGCGCGACGGAGACGCCGCAGGCGATGTCCATCCACCGTGTTCCCCGGGAGATGGAGGGCGGCCCCGACCGCCAGCCGGTGGGGCGGGGGATCGAGGGCGTGCAGCTCCTGGTGCTGAACGCCGGCGGCCGCCTCTGCGGCGTGGGCGAGCTGGGCGAGGTGGCGGTCCGCACGCCGTACCTGGCCCGCGGCTACGCCAACGACGCCGAGCTCACCGCCGCGCGCTTCCGCCCGAATCCCATCACCGGCGACCCGGCGGACCGCGTCTACTTCACCGGCGACCTGGGCCGCTACCGCCCGGACGGCGCGGTGGAGATCGCCGGCCGCGCCGACCGCCAGCTCCAGCTCCGCGGCTTCCGCGTGGAGCCGGCCGAGGTGGAGGCCGCCATCGCCGCGCACGCCGCCGTGCGCGAGGTGGCCGTGGTGCCGCGCCCCGGCGCGGACGGCGAGCCGCGGCTGGTGGCCTACGTGGTCACCCGCACCCGCGACGACCCCGCCGCCGAGCTGCGCGGCTGGCTCAAGGGGCGGCTGCCGGACTTCATGGCGCCTTCCGCGATCCTGCGGCTGGACGCGCTGCCGATGACCGCCAACGGCAAGCTCGACACGCGCGCCCTCCCCGACCCCGAACCGGTGGCCGCGGCCGGCTACGTCCCCCCGCGCACCGCCGCCGAGCAGGTGCTGGCCGAGCTGTGGGCCGAGGTGCTGCACGCCGGCCGCGTGGGCGCGGAGGACAACTTCTTCGCGCTGGGCGGCCACTCGCTCCTGGCCACGCAGGTGCTGTCGCGCGTGGACCAGGCGTTCGGGGTGAAGCTCCCCGTGCGCGCCCTCTTCGAGCACCCCACCGTCGCCGCCCTCGCCGCCGCCATCGAGGCCACCGGCACCGGCGTCCTCGCCGAGGCGGCCGACGGGTTGGACGACCTGTCGGACGAGGAGCTGGAGGCGCTGCTGGCGGAGGTGGAGGGGGCGGAGGGGGATTAGGCCCCCCCCGCCCCTCCCCCAAACAGCCTGGGGGAGGGGGAGACAAGATGGTATCAGGGTGGGAAAGCGAGCGTCTGCACATGCGGCGGCGGGCCCCTCCCCCCGGCCCCCTCCCCACGCTTCGCGGGGGAGGGGGGGCATGGAACTGCCAGGACAACGACGGCGCCGGCGCGCGCGAAGATGCCCGCCCCGCAACCTCTCCCGGAACGGGAGAGGTGGACGGCCTGAGCCGGCCGGAGAGGGCCCGACGGCGCGGTCAGCTCGGCAGACCGCCCGCGCGCGACCCATACACCCTCTCCTGCGAAGCGGGAGGGGGAGAGCGCCCTCAGGCGCGGGGGGAGGGCCCCCCGCGGCGCCTCCGAAGCCACACCCATGCCGGCGATCGAATCACCGAAGGGTTGAAGTCTAGATGACCGAAGTCTCCAAAAAGCTGAGCGAGCTCACGGCCGAGCAACGGAAGCTGCTCGCGCTGCGCCTGCGGATGCAGAAGGCCAGGGAGGCCGCCCCCGCGCCGCAGGAGCGCGAGGGCGGCGTCTTTCCGCTGTCCTTCGCGCAGCAGCGGCTGTGGGTGCTCGACCGGCTGGAGCCCGGCGGCATCGGCTACAACATGGCGTTCGCCTGGCGCCTGCGCGGCCCCGTCGACACCGCCGCGCTCGAGCGCGCGCTGGCCGAGCTGGTGTGCCGCCACGAAACGCTGCGCACCCGCATCGGCGTGCGCGGCGGGGAGCCGGTGCAGGTGGTGGAGCCGTTCCGCGGCTGGACGCTGCCGGTCGTCGACACCCTCATCCCCCAATCCGACCGCGACGCCGGCTTCCACGCGCTCGCGACGGAGGCGGCGAACCGGCCGTTCGACCTGGCCGCCGGGCCGCTCTTCCGGGCGTCGCTCGCCCGGGCGGCGGACGACGACCACCTGCTGACCTGGGCGATGCACCACATCGTCAGCGACGGGTGGAGCACGGGGGTGTTCGAGCGCGAGCTGCGGGCGCTGTACGAGGCGTTCTCGGCCGGCGGGCCATCGCCGCTGGCGCCGCTGCCGGTGCAGTACGGCGACGTGGCGGTGCGCCAGCGCGAGCGGCTGTCGGGGGACGAGCTGGCGCGGCAGGTGGCGTGGTGGAAGGCGCACCTCGCCGGCGCCCCCGCGCTGCTGGAGCTGCCCACCGACCGCCCGCGCCCCGCCGTGCGCGGCGACGCCGGCGACACCTTCGGCTTCGAGCTCCCCGGTGACCTGGTCCCCCGCGTGGACGCGCTGGCGCGGGCGGCGGACGCCACGCCGTTCATGGTGATGCTCGCCGCGTGGCAGGCGCTGCTGGCGCGCTGGTCCGGGCAGCACGACGTCGTGGTCGGCACTCCCATCGCCAACCGCACCACGCCCGACGTGGAAGGGCTGATCGGCTACTTCGCCAACACCCTGGTCCTGCGCGGCGACCTGTCGGGCGACCCCACCTTCCGCGAGCTGCTGGCGCGCGTGCAGGCGTCCACGCTGGGCGCCTACGAGCACCAGGACCTGCCCTTCGAGAAGCTGGTCGAGGAG
>DASQLJ010000338.1:0-8112 GCA_035630095.1 Longimicrobium sp. | reverse complement strand
GGGCTGATGGAGATCGCGGACGTGTTCGTGATCAACAAGGCCGACCGCCCCGGCGCCGACCGGCTGGCGCATGAGATCGAGCTGATGCTGCACATGCGCCTGGGCGACATGCCCCAGTCGGCCGGCCACCACGGGGTGAGCCTGAAGACCGTGGGCCGCCACGCGCGCGAGTCCGCCCGCCAGGCCGCGGCGGAATCGGGCGCGTGGGCGATCCCCGTGCTGAAGACGGTGGCGCAGAGCGGCGAGGGGATCGAGGAGCTGGCGCGAACGCTGGACGCCCACCGGGTGTATCTGGAGGACTCGGGCGAGCTGTCGCGCCGCCGGCGGGCGAGGCTGGCCGAGCGGGTGCGCGCGGTGGTGGAGCGCCGGTTGCAGCGAATGGTGTGGCAGTCGGGGCGCGGCGAGGAGATCCTGGAGGCCGAGCTGCCGGGGCTGGAGACCGGGGACGCCTCGCCGTACGAGGTGGCGGGGCGGATCGTGGCGGAGCTGGGCGTCGGTTCACGTTAGATCATCATCAAGAGACAGAGCCCATGAGCGTGGTCGAGAACGGCGCGGCGCCGGCGGAGCTGCTGGAGCGCATCCGCGAGACGGAGAAGGAGCTGGAGACGCTGAAGGCGTCGCTGGCCGCGTGGGACGGCGCCTACGAGGGCGCGACGAAGCGCGACGCCAACTTCACCTCCATCTCCGGCGCGGTGGTGGAGCCGGTGTACACGCCGCTCGACCGCCCGCAGCCCAGCGCGGAGGAGGCGGCGTACCACAACACGGCGCTCGGCTTCCCCGGCGAGTTCCCGTTCACGCGCGGGCCGTACGGCACCATGTACCGCACGCGGCTGTGGACGATGCGCCAGTTCGCGGGCTTCGGGACGAGCGAAGAGACCAACCAGCGCTACCACTTCCTGCTGCAGCGCGGCCAGACCGGCCTCTCCGTCGCCTTCGACTTCCCCACGCTGATGGGGTACGACAGCGACCACCCGCGCTCGCTGGGCGAGGTGGGCAAGTGCGGCGTGGCCATCAGCTCGCTGGACGACATGGAGACACTGTTCAGCGGCATCCCGCTGGACCAGGTCAGCGTGTCGATGACCATCAACGGCCCGGCGATCATCCTCTTCGCCTTCTACGTGGTCGCGGCGGAGAAGCAGGGGGTCGCGCCCGACAAGCTGCGCGGGACGGTCCAGAACGACATCCTCAAGGAGTACCAGGCGCAGCACGCCTGGGTGTACCCGCCCGAGCCGGCGCTGCGGCTGATCATCGACCTGTTCCAGTGGTGCTCGGAGCACGCGCCCAAGTACAACCCGATCTCCATCTCGGGCTACCACATCCGCGAGGCGGGGGCCACGGCGGTACAGGAGCTGGCGTACACGCTGCGCAACGGCTTCGAGTACGTGGAGCGGGGGATCGCGCGCGGGCTGGACGTGGACGACTTCGCGCCGCGGCTCTCGTTCTTCTGGGACGTGCACAACGACTTCTTCGAGGAGGTCGCCAAGTTCCGCGGCGGCCGCCGCATCTGGGCGCGCCGCCTGCGCGACGTGTACGGCGCGAAGAACCCCGAGTCGTGGCGACTGCGCACGCACGCGCAGACGGCCGGCGTGACGCTCACCGCGCAGCAGCCCGAGAACAACATCGTGCGCGTGGCCTACCAGGCGCTCGCCGCGGTGCTGGGCGGGACGCAGTCGCTCCACACCAACTCGATGGACGAGACGTTGGCGCTGCCCACCGAGAAGGCGGTGCAGATCGCGCTGCGCACGCAGCAGATCCTGGCGTACGAGACGGGGGTGCCCAACACCATCGACCCGCTGGCCGGCTCGTACTACCTGGAGTCGCTCACCGACCGCATGGAGGCCGAGGCCGAGCGCATCTTCGCCGACGTGGACAAGCTGGGCGGCGTGGTGCCGGGGATCGAGATGGGCTACTTCCAGCGCGAGATCGCCCGCAGCGCCATGCGCCAGCAGCTCGAGATCGAGGGCGGCGAGCGGACCATCGTGGGCGTGAACGAGTTCACCGTCCCCGGCGAGGAGCTGTCCATCCCGCTGCTGAAGGTGACCGAGGAGAGCGAGCGCCGGCAGCGCGAGCGGATGGCCGCCATGCGCGCGAGCCGCAGCCAGGAGCAGGTGGATGCCACCCTGGCGCGCCTGAAGCAAGCCTGCCGCACCGGCGCCAACGTGGTGGAGCCGCTGCTCGACGCCGCCCGCGCCTGCGCCACCCTCTACGAGATCCGCGCGGCGATGGAAGAGGTGTTCGGCGCCTACCAGGAGCCGGTGTTCTTCTAGGCCGCCGACTGACACGTCGGAGCTTCGGCCGGCGCGAGATACGAATGAGCGGGTCCGTCGCGCGTCTTCGGCGCGCGCCGAGCCGGAGGTCATCCAGGAGGCACCATGGCGCACGCCGTCACCGCAGCCGAGCCGATCTTTCTCACCGCCGATGAGTTTCTCCGCCTGCCCGATGATGGTACCCGGCGAGAGCTCGTCCTCGGCGAGGTTCGGGAGATGACGCCCGCGGGGAGCCGGCACGGACGCATCGGCGCGCGGATCCTCTCCCGGCTCGAGGCGCACGTGTTCGCGAACGGCCTGGGCGAGGTGTACAACGCCGACACCGGCTTCCGGCTCGCGTCCGATCCCGACACGGTCCGCGTGCCCGACGTCGCCTTCGTCTCTCGCGGTCGCGCGGACCGGGTGGGCGACGTCGAGGGTGTCTGGCCGGGGGCTCCCGACCTGGCGGTGGAGGTGATCTCGCCCACGGATTCGTACGGAGACGTGGACGAGAAGGTCGCGGAGTACCTCGGGGCCGGGTGCCGGATGGTCATCGTCGTGAACCCGCGCCACCGGCGCGCGATGGTGTACAGCTCCGGCTCCGCCGTTCTCCTGACCGATGACGATGCGTTGGACGGGGGCGACGTCGTCCCCGGTTGGACGCTCCCGCTGAAAGACGTCTTCGCCTTCGGCTCCGGCGCCGCCGGGTAAAGGGCGTCTGCAGATGGCCGCATGCGGGCCAGCCGCGAGCTCGCCGCATACCTCTCGACATGGGCGGGCAAGTCGCACTGGAGTGGCGACGGTGGTTGGCCGTGGGATCTGCTGGCTGCATCCGTTCTGAAGAAGCCCCGCTCGTTTCACGTGGCGGTCTGGAGTGGCACCCGGTTGTGCGGTCTCGCGGTGGGATCGGTGTCGAAAGGCCGGCGGCAGCTGACGCTGCGCTTCATGGAATGCTGCCCCGATCGAAACCACCCGCTCCGCAACCGCATCGCCCTGATCGTTTTCGAAGCCGCCACGGCGTTCGCGGAGGCGCTGGGCGCCGAACGGATCCTGCTCCGGAATCCTCTCCCTGCGGTCCGATCGTTCTACCAGCGGTTCGGCTTTGCACTTGCGTTCGAGCGGGGTGGGGGCTGTATACTTTGTGCGGAACCTGAGCTAGCGAGGCGCCCATGCATCATACGGCAGCACACGCCGATCGCCGCGAAGAAGCGCAGAAGCGCCTCGC
The DNA here is from genome assembly GCA_035630095.1 of Longimicrobium sp. Classification (GTDB taxonomy): domain Bacteria; phylum Gemmatimonadota; class Gemmatimonadetes; order Longimicrobiales; family Longimicrobiaceae; genus Longimicrobium. The sequence goes on along the minus strand of DASQLJ010000338.1, from coordinate 4,641 downwards.
GACCCTGGCCTCCCTGCACGCAACCGCGCCCAGGCGGCTCGCGAAGAGCGTGGGGTTTCTCGCGTCTCTCGATGCCGACGCCGTCGGGACATACCTCGCCAGCGAAAGTCCCGAGAGCATCGGCGGCGAGGCGGGGCGCAAGCGGGCCTGACCGCCATCGTGTTCAAGCGTAGAACGTCTGGGTCCTCAGACGGTCTCGAGAAGGAGCGCTCCTGGTCGATCGGGAGCGCTCTTGCGTTTGGTGCAGTTCCGATCGCGGCGCCGCCGCCGGGCAGAGGCCGAAGGCTGAAAGAATCGAGGCCGGGTGTTCGTTCCAGAGCGCCCGGCCTCTTCGTGTCCGCAATCCCAGCCTAACCTAACCGACCCAGCAGGCCCTCGACGCGCGATTCCCATCGAGCCGGACGGCACCCTCGCGCCGCCCCGGCTCGATCTTCGTTGGGGCCCGTCGTTCCCATCGTCACCGACACTCACGCGGACGGTCTGGTACGCTCCCTGCCGTTCGCGCCGCCGCACATCAACCCGCGGATGCCGTGATCATCGACTGCCACACGCACCTGAACCGCTACACGCCCGACCTGCCCGTCACCCTCCCCGAGCGGCACGCGCTGCTGCGCGAGGAGATGGCGGCGCACGGGGTGGCCTATTCGCTCGTGCTCACCTCGTACGACGTGACCGACGAGCGGCCGTCCACGCGCGACGTGCTGGCGGAGCTGGACGGCGACCCGACGCTGGGCGTGGTCGCGGGGATCCGCCACGCGCACCTGGCCGCCGACCTGCCGGAGCTGCGCGAGGTGCTGCAGGCGGGGCGGCTCAAGGCGCTCAAGCTGTACCCGGGCTACGAGCCCTTCCGCCTGACCGACGCGTCCCTCCGGCCCGTGTACGAGCTCGCGGCCGAGTTCGGCGTGCCGGTGATGATCCACACCGGCGACACCTACGACCCGTGCACGCACGTGCGCCTGGCGCACCCGCTGGACGTGGACGACGTGGCCGTGGAGCACCGCGAGACGCGCCTGGTGATGTGCCACGTGGGGAACCCGTGGCTGATGGACGCGGCCGAGGTGCTGTACAAGAACCCCAACGTGTTCGGCGACATCTCGGGGTTCACGCTGGGCGAGTTCCAGCCGCGCTTCGAGAAGCTGATGGTGGGGAAGCTGAACGACCTGGTGGCCTACGTGAACGACCCCGGGAAGCTGATGTTCGGCACCGACTGGCCGCTCTCGGGGGTGCGGGGGTACCTGGAGTTCGTGCGGCGGCTGGACCTGACGGACGAGGAGCGCGACGGGCTGCTGTGGCGCAACGCGGCGAGCGTGTTCGGGCTGGCGTTCGAGGTGCGCGTGGAGACGGCGGATGACGGATGAGCTGAAGGTGGTGGAGGTGCGCGACGAGCGCTCGGAGGTGGCGCGCGCGGCGATCGAGCTGATCCACGACGCCATCGGCGACGTGCAGCCCACGGCCGACCTGCTCTCGGAGCTGGAGGAGTCGCGGCTGGGGCTTCCGTCCGGCGGCGACTACCACCTGCTGGCCGCGCTGGACGAGGGCGGCGAGCCGATGGCCGCGGCGGCGGGCGTGTACCTGCAGGGGGTGAACGCGGGGTTCATCACCTACCTGGCCGTGCGCAAGGAGATGCGCAACCGGCAGCTGGGCCGCGACCTGCGCGCGCACCTGCTGCGCTGCTTCCACGACGACGCGCGGCGCACGCGCGGGGCCGAGCTGGCGTGGACGGTGGGGGAGGTGCGGCGGGAGAGCGCGTGGCTGCGCACGCTGGTGCAGGGCGGGCAGGCCATCACCTTCGACCTGGGCTACTTCCACCCCTGGATGCCGCTGCGGGCCGAGGGGCGCTACGTGCTGTACCGCGAGCCCGCCGCCGACACCCGCGCCGAGATCCCGTCGCACGAGGTGGCGCGGCTGCTGTTCGCCATCTGGCGGCGCGCGTACCGCATCCGCTACCCGCTGCAGAGCGAGACCTTCTGCTACATGCTGCGCGGGCTGGAGGGGCGCGACGGCATCGGCCCGGACCCGGGCTTCACGGCCCCGGCAGACTGATGCGGAGTCCGAAACGCCGGTGCCGGGGCCCGAAACGGAAGCGCGGGGTGCGGGCGTGTCCCTCCGCTGCGCTCCGGGCCGGGCTTCGCGCGCCGTAGGCAACGATACCGCCGTTGCCAACGGCGCCGAGCCGCCGGCGCGCCATGGCCCTGCTCGTTACCACGGTCGACAGTGGCGGCGCGCCGGCGTCTCGGCCCTGCGGGCGCGAATCCCTCACGCAAACCGCCCCGGGCGGAGCGGAGCCGTGGTACTCGTATGATCCCGCCGCTCCCGGAAGACGGCGCCGTGCACACGGGTGCATTGGGTGAGATGAGACAGCCGCGCCGCGTCGGAAACCTCGACGCGGCGCGGCAAACCATCCACACCCCTCAGCCTATGCTCCCGAGCGCTTTTGTCCCGCGATGCGCAGCAGGGTGCTCAGGCGCTGCTGCAGCGCGGCCATGTCGACCTGGCCTTGCTCGGGAATCGCGTCGCGGACGGCGCCCAGCGCTGCGACCGTTTCCTCGTCGAACTCCGGGCTCGCGGCGAGGCGCTCCATGACGGCGCGCGTCTCGGACCTGCGGAAGAACGCGGTGTCTCGACGCGCGGCCGCGGTGCGCCCCGTCTCTGCCCAGATGCCCAGCTCGAGCCCGTCGACGGACCCCAGCAGCGTGCGTACCTCTTCGCGACCCTGCGCCAGCAGCGGGGCCACCGAGTCGGGGCTGGCCTGCTGGACCTTGCGATAGATCGCGGCCGCCCCGGCGCCGCCCCTCATGTTTCCGAGCAGCGCGGCCACGTCTCCGCCCAGCGTGTGCACGGCTGCCGTGTCGCGCGAGGCGTCGGCGAGCTCCAGGTCCACCAGGTGCGCGCCGATCCTCACGGCAGCCGGATCGATCGCGGCATCCGGGGCGCCGCGGAAACGGCTCCACGACTCATCCCACCCGGCGGCCGGGCCGGGCGCGGCGCCGCCCTCCAGCATCGCGACGGCGCTGACCGGGTCGTCGAGCCGCCCGTCGCCCCCCCGCGCCAGCAACGCCGCGGCGAGGCCGACCCCCACCACGCTCGCCGCTATCGCGCCGTACGTCATCCACCGGCGCCCGGGAGCACGCCGCGAACGGATCGGGATCACGCCGTCGTCTGCATCCTCCGCCGCTGCCGTCGTATCCACCGTATCGACGGCGTTCGAAGAAGCCGGGCGGCGCGTGGACAGCGGGATCACGCCGCCGGCATCCGGCGCGGCGGCTTCCAGCGAAGGCGCGCGCGTCCCCAACGTCCGCGAATCCGTCGCGACGGCGGTGGTCGGCGGCACGGCGCCGCGCGCTTCCTCGAGCTCGCGCAGCACGCCCGCGGTCTCGGCGAAGACGTCGAGCTCGTCGTCGTCGGCCAGCAGTCGGCTGTACAGCTCGTCGCGTTCGCGCTCGTCGAGCCGGCCATCGTGCAGGGCGGCTACATGTTCATCATCCATCCGGTTTCTCATGGGTTCACCGCCAGCGTCCACGTCCCGCAAGGGATTGGACGGACGGGAGCCGCCGGAATTCGCCTCGCCCGGGTCATTCGGCCGCATGCGTGCTCCCGCGCTCCAGGGTCTCGCGCACCTGCGCCGCCGTCACCCCCGCCCGCTCCATCCGCTCGCGCAGCATCGACTTGAGCCGCGGAAGCCGGCGGTAGAGCGACTTCTGGTCCAGCCGCAGCGCCCGCGCCGCGTCGGCCACGGTGCGGCCATCGGCCAGGTGCATGCGCACCAGCATGCGGTCCTCGGGCGGGAGCTGGTCGAGCGCCGCCTCCAGCGCCGAGAGGACGCGGCCGCGGGCGACCTCCTCCTCGTCCTCCTCCACGTGGTGGTCGGCGCCCTGGAAGCCGGCGAGGTGCTCCAGCGTATCGGCGCCCGCTTCGGCCGGGCGCATCGGGTGGCGCACGGGGAGCTGGGCCAGCAGGCGCGCCAGCTCGGCGTCGGTGGCGGTGGTGCGGCCGGCGGTGCGCAGCCGCTCGCCGGCCTCGGCCAGGCGGCAGCCGTCGCGGTAGACCATGGCCTCCAGGTCCTTGGCGAGCTGGCCGTGCGCCTCGGCGGCGGCGGAGGGGCGCCAGCGGCCGGTGCGCTCGCGCGCGCGCTCCATGAAGTGGAGCACCACCACGCGCGCCAGGTACGTCTTCATCTCCGCCTCGCCGCGGAACTTGCGGATCGCGGCGTAGTCGTTCTCCATCAGCTTGGCGCGCGCCGACGAGATGAAGTCGTCGGCATCGTCTCCCCAGACGCTGTTGCGGCGGCACACCATCGCGGCGACCTCCTCGATCCACCCGAGGTGTTCGAGGAAGAGCGCCTCCGGGTCGAGTCGATCGAGCATCGGGCTCGCGGCCAGGGGGGAAACGGGGGGTTCGATTGAATGATTCGCCAAGGTAACGGTCGGAGACGAGTGTATCAACGCACCCAATCGGCCAGAGTCTACCCCTTCGACGATCCAGAGGTGCCACTGGTTGGCATCGCCATCGTCACTCGAGGCGGAATGGACGCGCATCCGGTGACGCGGCGGCCCTTCACCCCACGCCCAGCCAGTCCTCCCCCGCGCGGTACCCCATCGCGCGCAGCCGCGGCGCGATCAGCTCGCGGGCGCCGTGCCGGTT